>JAZDKD010000254.1:0-7100 GCA_043803345.1 Pseudomonadota bacterium | reverse complement strand
TAAAGAGAAGAGGAACCAGGTAACTAACACCTTCGAGGTCGTAATGAAGACCCCACATGCAAGACAAGTACAGAAAGAGCGTTCTTACCCGATCATTTTCGAATAGTTCATTAACGATATCTCTGGGCGTTTTTTCCGTGTAAGCGGTAATTTCCTTTCCTACGTCAGTTGAAACCAGTTTGATCATTTGTTCAAAGGCTGGTTTGGCCATTTCATAAGTTGCCGGGCCCAGAAAATCCTCTGTCAGCTCTCTAAATCTATTCTGAATCTTGTTGTAAGTTTCTGCGTCTTTTTTCGAAAATTGAGCGATGGATTCGCACGTTTTTTCCACATCCTGGTAAAGGCGTAATGACGTGCCGTCTGCAAAGGGCATCGCCATCACCAGAGATGGAAAAACGAATTGGAGGTCATAATCCTTGGTCAGATAATCTTCGAAGTCCTTTAATGGAGGCGCGTAATCGACCATCGGCATATAAACCGCATGAGTGTTATGTAAAAATCCGGGCAAAGTTACCTGTTCGGTAGCTAGGCCTCCACCCGCTTCGAAACGTTTTTCCAATAGAAGAATCTTCAGGCCAGCTTTGGCGAGATATGCAGCAACAGTTAAGCCGTTAGGACCAGCGCCGAGGATAATCCCGTCGTATTCTTCAGCCATATCTGGTTCCTCCTTGTAGAAGTGTAAGTTGGGCCGTGGAGTGTCTTAAATCGGAAAACCAGGTCTTGCGCCGAAATAAATATCAGCGCAACCTTGTTAACGATCAGTTAGTAGAATTATAAGATCACAGTATTTTGCTTGACATGTCAAATCACTAAATTTTATGATTTTATAACAAAAACTTATATCTCAGGCCGTTGAATATGAGAATAGATCTTAACCTTAACCAGCTAAGAGCTTTCTACTTGGCAGCTAAATGGGGGAGTATTTCGCTAGCGGCGGAAAATCTTTTTATTAGCCAGCCCGCTGTCAGTATGCAAATAAAAGCTTTGGAGAATCAATACACGGTTCGTTTATTGATAAGGAAGAAAAGGGGGTTGGAATTAACCGAGACAGGAGAAAAAGTCTACGAGATCGCTGATAAGATCTTTGGGCTCGTGGCTCAAGCGGACGGCTGCCTGAAAGGAAATTCGGAAGGCTCAAAGGGAATCCTGAAAATCGGCAGCACTAAGACTCTGGTCCGCTGTCTCATGAGCAGATATATTTCCAAATTCCGAGAGGCGTATCCGACTGTACCGATTCAAATTGATGAAGGCAGCTCAGAAGAGATGATCCGAAGCGTTCTGACCGATCGAAATGACCTAGCAATAGTGGGAAGGCTCAGGTATGACGAAAAATTGAAAGTAATACCGTTCATCCATGATGAAATTATTCTACTGACGGCGAGAGGACACAGGTTTTGCTCTCAGCCAGTGGTTTCAATTCAGGATTTGCGTGATGAAAATTTAATTCTTAGGGAGAAAGGCTCAGGGACGCGACAGCTTGTTGAAGAAATCTTTGAAGCCCAGGGATTTGCTCCTTCTGCCTTTATTGAGACAGGGAACGTTGATTTTATAAAAGAACTCGTTGAGATGGGGAAAGGCATCGCTATGCTAGCTCGGATGGGAGTTGAAACTGATCTGCGCCAAGGCCGTTTGGTCGCAATTCCTATTCTGGAGGGTCCTTTTATTTTAGGGATCGACGTGATCGTGAACGGCCAACGTAACCTTTCGAAAGCAGATATCGCATTCCTCGAGTTCCTACTCCCCGACAAACCTCAGTTGAGACAAGGTTCCGATCTGAAAAATCTTTACACGAACGAAGAAGCGCCCGGGGGTTCAGTCGGCGCAAGCTTCAAATAAAGCCATTTTGAGTTCAGAGATGGCAATCATACCAAGTCGTCAAACATTCGTTTCTCACCTAAATTCCAGTATATTAAAGCCATTTTCCTCCAATTTTTGTCTCAAGATCCCCGAATCTTTACAATCAGTCCGTAGGACAACTCGAGCCTCTCCAGTCTTGCCCTCCGGAACCGTGAAAAAAGCTTTTACCAAACAGTTAGTCTCCTCCAATATTTTGACAATCTTCAACAAAGTACCTTGCTCTAAGCTAACATCAGCAAGCGTAACCCTCGTACACGGCTGTCCTGCTTCCAACAGCTTGAAAAGCATTACAAAGATCTCTCGGTCAGAAACAACCCCTACTACCCTCTCCCCGTCCATTACAGGAAAGGTGCTCATCATAAGTTCACGGCCCTTGATGAGAATATCTTCAACACTATCATCCACCGAAACTGTTACAGGCATTCGGACCATTACATCCTTGACCTTCAGTTTGTTGCAGAAATAGTTCATCTCACACATGTCACCACTGCCACTTACACACATGGCCGCTTCACTCAAGTCACGCCTGTGGACCACGCCACGTAATCGACCATTGTCAACAACAGGTAGCATTTTCAAACGGTGCTGTGAGATGAGGGCAGCCGCTTCGGCCGCCAGAGCGTCACTGGAAATCGTAAATTGTTGAGGTAACATCCAATTTTTTACAAACATGACCGCCTCCAAGAATAAGGCTGAATAAAATCATTGTCGCTGTCAGTCGACGAGTTCTCCCCGCCGTTCAGGCTGGGGGAAAGATCTCCAGACAAGCGTTAACTAAAGCCCTGGCAAAAGATTCTTCGTCCAGATTCGCGTCCACTTCTCTAATGATTACCGAATCACTCACGAGGTTTTTAAGTGTCCCAAGAAAAAGCCTATCCTGTTCTTTGTCGAACATGTGGCTTGACGCAGTGTCAACTGCGGACCAACCCATCGTTGGAAACAGGAAAACACTAGGTCCTGAAGATTGGTTGAGCTTCTCGGCAAGGACTTTGGCGATCGACACAATCTCTTCGTCAGAGACTCTCAAAAATGTCCGAAGCTCGTCCAGTTCGAATTTCCTTCGTTCATGATGTTCAGGTTTGTAACGCGACTTCCGGGGACTGGTCAGATTTACTCCCCCCGGCGCAATTACTTGAGGTATTCCTCTTTTGCCCGCCGCTGTCAGCCTATCAGGACCGGCTGCACGCATACCTCCCAGTAATTCTTCCCCAACTCCGCCGGGAGCCAACTCGACAACGGCGTCAAAAAAGCCTTCCGAAATCATGTTTTCCATGGCTCTATCACAGATTCCGGCTGCCGAGAAACCGATTACCTGATATCCTTTGGATTCCAAACTCTGCCTGACGTAATGGGAGCAGCGTTCGGTGGGTCCAAACATAGACATGGCGACTAAAGGAACGCCGCTTTCACGCAATGATTCGACACTGAGAGGACTTACCATGGCCATCCCTGTTATGGCGGCGGCGGCCCTGTCGAGAATATTCATCAGGGGTTTTGACAAACCCGAGATCTCTATAACGGTATGCAGCAGGGCGATATCTCCAGAGCCTATGTATCTCGTCGCCAAACCCGGCAAAGCGGCTGTTGAGGAAACCATCAACTTAGGAACTCCAAATGGCAACGCCCTCATGACAGTGGTCGCCATCAGGCTTCCGGTGGAACCTCCCAGCCCGATTATGCCCGCCAAGCGCCCGGAATTCATAAACTCAGTCGCTATCTTAGTCGCTCCGTCAATCATTTGTCCGGTAATTTTTTTTCTTTCCTTGGATACCCGAATTTCCTCGATGTTCGATCCCACCGCACACGCAACATCAGCGGATGTTATTTCAGCTCCAGGATATGCGCCGGACATACTCATATCCATGACATAGCACGTGGCGCCTCTACTCTTAATGGAATCCCGCAAATAAAAAGTTTCAGGACCTTTTGTGTCCAATGTGGATAGAAGCAGGACCACGTGTTCCATCAAGATTTGCCCTCCGCTTCGACTTTTTCTCTGATGTCTTTTTTGAGAGTTTCTTTGTTGACTTTGCCGGAATCACCCACAGAGGGAAACTCGGGTACCAGCTCAAGTCTCTCCGGTAGCTTGAACATAGCGATATTCCTGGATTTTAAAAATTCCACCATTTCCTTAAAGGTGAATTCCTGCCCCGACTTGGGAATTACATAGGCGCATGCCCTTTCACCCATTTCTCTATCGGGGTATCCAACAACCGCGACCGAGGCAACCTTGGGATGATCATTCAATAGGCCCTCTATCTCGGCGGGATAGATGTTTTGTCCCCCGCGGATGATCATGTCCTTGGCCCTTCCAAGTATCCACAGACACTCCTGGTCAAATTTCACTATGTCGCCGGTAGTCGTCCATCCGCTGGGATCAAACACCGTAGCCGTAAGTTCCTCGTCCCTGTAATAACCAGCCGGGGCGTGAGGGCCACGGAAATACAGGACACCGGGCTCCCCGTCTGTAACTTCGTTTTTATTTTCCTGATCCATAAGACGGACCTGGTTTCCTGGAAGTAATCGACCAACTGTCCTGCGACGTAAATCTCTGGAATCCTCGACTCGGCATCCGGAGACTGACCCCATGTCCTGGGTACCCAGATCGCTGGTGATGGAAGCCCCGAAAACCCGCTCCGCTTCCTCTGCGATTTGAGGAGAAAGGTAACCACCAGCCGAACGGATAAAACGAAGTGAACTCAGATCGTACTTGGTCGCGTCCACATCAAGCATTCTAACCAGGTGAGTCGGCACTACACCGATAGCCGTCGCCTTCTCCTTTTCAATGAGAGCCAGGGCCCCTTCAGGAGAAAATTCCTCCAACATGACGGTCTTAGCCCCTGCTAATGGAGCCGCAAAATACGTGAGTGTCCCAGCGGCGCCCCCGGCGTGGGGCGCTATAGCCACGGTAATGTCGTCCTTATTAAGCTTCCAGATATCCACCCTGCCCTTTGACGTGCAAAGCCGTGGAGCGATCGGCCATTCAACAAGTTTTGGAATACCGGTGGTTCCCGATGTCGTGGTCAGTAGCGCCACGTTCCATATCGGATCCAATCTTCTTTCAGAAAGGATGAATCCGTCCACCGGCTTTTGGGAACGCTCATTTACGATGTTGGTAAGTGAAAATGTTCCATCGGGAGCTGAATCTGGCACTTCACTGTCGAACAGAAATATATTTTTCAAATGAGGGAACTGTTTTTGCAGTCCCTTGTACATTTCCAGGTAGTTGAACTTGTTATAAATATTCAGTATGATAACGGCAGACGCTTCCGTCTTTTCAACCATGTATTCCAGTTCCCTTTGCCGAAGGTACGGATACACCGTCAATGATATCAGTCCGGCCCTTTCACAAGCGATCCTGGACAAGAAACCGTAAACACTGTTGGGAGACTGGATGATGATGCGGGAATGCTTCGGAATTCCCATTTCCACCCATGAAATCGCCATTGCGTCCACAAGACGCTTCGCCTCGGCCCAGGTCAACCGGTATTTGGAATCGACCAAAGCCTCTCTTTCGCCGTGTTCATGAGCGTTTCTATCCCAAAAATCATAAAATGTTTCCTGGGTCCAGTACCCGTTATTGGTGAACTCATCCACCATTTCCTGTTTATAACGAATCGGTTTCATCTAGGCCTCCTCAAAGAACCGAACTGATAATCATTTTCTGTTTTTGTGATGTCCATTTCACAGTCCTAGTTCGGACCACCGGCTCTTAACTCTTTCCACTATTTTCGGATCCAGTTCGATGGGAATTGGCTTCTCTTTCCAATCATAAGGAATGGTGGCGTCCAGGAGGAGACGTCCAGTTATGTCCCTGGAATCTATCGGCAGGGACGGATCCAACGGTGTCGATCTTCCCCTTTTGATGACCTGTGAGCGGTTGGGTTGAAACCTGAAACTAAGCGCATACATTACTCGCGGGATATCCCATGGATCGATATCTTCATCAACAACGATAACCGTTTTCAGGCCATAAGCTCCCATTTCCGTAGATATGGCCGCTGTCAGCACCTGGTCGGCGTGGCCCGGATACATCTGTTTAACGGAGATGATGGCAAGAAACCTGCCCGACCCTTCAGGCGGACAGTAAACAGCTTTCAAACCGGGTATCTTCATGGCCAGGAGTTGCTGCCAGAGTGTCGCTCCATAGGAAAGCGCCATAGTCATGTGGGTGTCGGTAACAGCTCGACCCACGGTCGTCCCCCACAGAATAGGATTGTTCCGGTGCGTGACGCATTTTACATCCATGAAATTTCGGGGGTCGGTGCCCACGCCAGAATAATAACCGGTGTATTCTCCAAAAGGTCCTTCTTCCATGAATTTGTTGGGATCCACCTCGCCTTCAAGAACTATTTCCGCATGCGCAGGGATGGGCAGATCAACGGTTTCTCCCTTGACTACCTCGACCGGTGTGCCCCTGAGAGCCCCCGCCACGTCATATTCCGACACAGTGGCGGATATGCGGGCCGCCCCCATAATAAAAAGCAATGGGTCACAGCCTATGACTGAGACTACCGGCATTTTTTCACCCATTTTTTGGTACTTCTTCAGCATTATATCGGCGTGTTTTCCTTTTATGAACTGGGTTCCAATCTTGTCCTTACCCAGCAGTTGGGCGCGATAAGTGCCAAGATTGACCCAGCCTGTTTCCGGGTCTTTGGAAATGAAAAAATGCGCCGTACCGATATAACGTCCCCCATCCAGTGGGTACCATTTGGGAACAGGGAATTTGTAAAGATCAATCTGGTCTCCGGTCAGGATGTTTTCCTTGCAGGGCGCTCCAGCCTTGTCCACATATTTCGGCGGAAGTAGATTTTCGCCCAGCTTAGCCCATGCGTCGTAAAGATTGACAAGAGTTGAGTCGAGCGGTTGCCCCATGATCAAGGCCAAGCGTTGAGTCGTGGTGCATACACTTGTAATTACCGGAGTGTCGTAATCCTTTATATTTTCAAATAACAGGGCGGGGCCAACCGCCTCCTCGTTAAGCTTGGCGATATGGGACAGTTCGAGGTCCCAGTCCACCTCCGCTTTAATTCTTTTGCAGAGTCCGGTCGCTTCGGCTTCCCTGATAAAATCTCTCATGTCTTTCATATGAATTCCAGGCTCCTTTATTTCCTAAATTTTGTTTTATGCGCTTTGTCATCGCGCCCTTGAAATCGTTATCCCACCAGTTTTTTCAAAGTGACTAGACCTTTAAAATCCCTTGATTCACTGACCAAACCCGCATCTACAGATGCTGGAAA
>JAZDKD010000253.1:0-2134 GCA_043803345.1 Pseudomonadota bacterium | reverse complement strand
TAAAAAGGCTATACGCCTTGTCCAAATAGGTTGAAAACAAACAGAAGGAACAGATTTGTACGTTTGGTAAGTTTTTTAGCGTCGGCATTTGGCCCTGTTCAACTTTCAACTGATACGAACGGGCCCATCGACGGAGCTTTACAAAAAAGCCGGTCGGAAATTGGAGACAATTTCATGTCCCAGACAGACGGGCTCCTAGCGGGGAGCGCTAAAGCTGATTGGCAAATTACATTTTATAAAAGTGTTAGCTAATGAACCGTTTTCTGAGAATTCCAATTCCGACAGAAAATCACTTTTGATAAAGAAATTCGAATGCGGACATAAAACGCCAATACTTACCTTCTGATAATCTTGCAAATGCCATTGAATTGGTTCTAATCTCGTGTAATCATCAGATACGTTATGCTTGACGTAACGCATAATTTGACATAAATTAAGATTATGATCGTGAGCTATCCAGACAAGCGAACTCGTGAGTTTGCAAAGGGAACTCGATTCAATGCTTTCGCTGGTTTCGAGCGCAAGGCGGAAATGAAGATTGACCAACTTGACGCTGCAACAGCGCTACTCGATCTGAATTTGCCCGGCAACCGCCTCGAAGCGCTCAAAGGGAATCGTAGGGGCCAATATAGCATCCGCATTAATGATCATGGCGAATTTGCTTTGAGTGGCCTAAGGGATCTCCGGGGCCGGTCAATGTTGATATTGTGGATTATCATTGAGGTGCATAATGGGAAGAAGTCTTATACATCCGGGAGAACATCTCGCCGAACAGATTGAAGAGCTTGGTATAAGCGCTGCTGAGCTTGCCCGCCAGCTCCAGGTCCCCACGAACCGTGTGACGGAAATCCTGAAAGGTCGTCGTTCCATAACTGGTGATACGGCTTTGCGTCTTGGGCATTTTTTTGGAACAAGCCCCGAATTCTGGATGAATTTGCAAAAGCTCTATGATTTACGCTTGGCCGAGAGCAAGTCTGGAGAAACTATTAAGGACTTGCCGACGCTTTCCAAAATGAGGGACAAACGAGCACAGACATTGAATTCAGGTATGTGAAGTCTGCTGCGTCGAGGAAATTGTTCGTTTTCATAATTGTTCAAACCCAGATTTAGACATGGGTCGTCGGTATTCCAAGAATTTTGCCATGTTGATGAAGATCAGGACAAAGGGGAAAAAAGAAAAACCCTAGCGGGGGGATGCCAGGGCTAAGGGTCTCATCCTGTAAGGAGAGGCGCCTATGGATGCTTCAACTATCAGTAGCGGCCACACATGTCAATGCAAGGCAAAAGATATTTATCAGTCCATAACTCCCCGCCAGTTACTCAACAAAACTGGAATTACTTTACAGCGTCTTTTAGTACCTTTGAGCTAGTGAACTTGGGGACCTTTTTCGCCGGGATCTTAATTTTCTTTTTGGTTTGAGGATTCAACCCTGTTCGGGCTTTTCTAGTCGTGACGGAGAATTTGCCGAAGCCTGGGATGGCGATTTCCTCACCCGCTACCAACACGTCGGAAATGGATGAGAAAACCAGGTCGATGGTATCTGAAGCGAGTTTCTTGGTTATCTCGCCCTTCTCTGCAAGTTTGGCCACAAATTCAGCCTTTGTCATGTCCACACCTCCCTTGAAACGGTAATTTTGTCAACAACCTGAGTTTCGGCTTTATAAGATGAGGGTACAGGGGATGTCAAGGAAAGGTTGCAGAGAGGTTTGGTTTTGGAGCAGGTTGTTTTTTTGGGCCGGACCGAAACTCAGTTTATCTCATAAAAAGCTAAACCCGCTCTAGTGGAAGCGGGTATAGCAGAATTCGAAGCGAAGATGTTGGGGAAGATTAAAGAATGTAGAGCTTTTACACTCCTGCCAACTTATCTTCGAACCGGATATCTCCGGTATTGGTATATAAGACACCGTAAAATCAGAGCGGTTCCATCTCAAAAGTAAAAATGTTCAACCATGATTACGAGACAAAGGGGATTTAAAAATTAATCGTTGAAAGTCACTAGTGTCCCAACGTTATTAAAGGATATTTGATTAACATATTGATTAGATACTACAAAAACCACCTTATGTCATTAATCGACTTGAAATCTTCCCGGTCCAAAAGCCATCCTTGGAGAAAAAATCCTTGGGGGCTTAG
>JAZDKD010000252.1:0-2062 GCA_043803345.1 Pseudomonadota bacterium | reverse complement strand
ATACCGAGAAATATTGCGCCTGATGAAATTACATCGGCGAATGAGTGGATTGCGTCGGCCTTCAGGGCCAGACTTCCACTGATTTCACCGAGAAAGTACTTGGTCCCCATTAGCGTCAGATTGACCAGGCACGAATATATGGCTACTCTTGCATATGCAATCATCCTTTTACTCTGATCTTCGCCGCTTACAACTTTTGCTTCTCCGGGCCCCGCACATTTCAGATCTTGTTCCAGGATTTGAGCGAAAGATGTTCATGGAACCACATTTGGGGCATACGATTTGGCGCCCTCCTCCAAAAGGAACGCGCCAATCGTTTCCACATTTCACACAATGAAAATTTCTGGTCTGCTCTTCAGTCATTAATCTTCACTGACTCAAAAAGATTGGGATATGAGATTGTTTATCTATTTAAAAACCTTGTCAATAATTCTTGGAACAAGATCCGACCATCCTAATGGCATAAAATGAACCCCCTGGCACATGGGAGCGATTTCTTTCAGGAGATCCCCTGTCATTTCAACGCACTTGTCCTTTGCCTTTTCGCCAGAGAGACCTTCAAGATTTTTTCCCCAAGATTCGGGCACGGTGATGCCTGATATTTTTTCGTTCATGAATTTTGCCATCTTCGCTGATTTCACAAACACTACTCCAACCTGAATCGGAACGTCGAATTTTTCGGCCTTTTTGATAAATATTTCAAAAAGTTTTGGGTCATAGACGGCCTGTGTCTGAAAGAACTCTGCGCCGGCCTGTATTTTTTTCTCCATTTTGATCAGTTGCAGATCTAATGGGGTAAAGTTGGGATTAACTACTGCGCCAAGCGCATACTGCGGAGCCCTGGCAAGTTCATGTCCCATCATGTCGTGGCCATTCTTCATGCCGCTGGCTATTTTCAGTAATTGTACCGAGTCAACATCAAATACAGGCTTAGCCGCAACGTGATCACCCAAAGAAGTGTGGTCCCCCGTGAGTACCAACACGTTGTCTATTCCAAGTGAACATGCCGTAAGCACCTCAGATTGTAAAGCTATACGATTTCTGTCTCTGCATGTGATCTGATAGATCGGCTCAATCCCTCGCTCTTTCAGTTTGACGGACCCGGCAAGTGAACCCAGACGCATTACGGCGCTCTGGTTGTCGGTAACGTTTACAGCATGGACATAATCCTTGACTAAATTTGCTTCACTCAAACACTTCGGTGTGCTGCCATTGTCAGTGTCTCTTACGCAACCTTTAACCGGTCCTACTTCACTGGTAAAAACGGTGATTTTTTCTTCAAACAAGTCTGTAATTTTCATTGATTGGCCTCTTTCTATGCTATCACCAGGGTTCTGGGTTTGTTTGATTTACTATAATCTTTGGGATCCCGATAAACGTAGAGTTTGTCCATCTCGTTTAAGGCTTTTAGCCGATCATAAATCATTACCCAGGCGCAGTCTCTCTGTGGGTCGACTTCACATTTGCCATCCTGCGCCCCTCCACAAGGACCATTTAATAGGCTTTTGGCGCATTTAGTCACCGGGCATATTCCGCCCGTCTCGTTTAGGACGCAGTCGCCGCATTCCTGACATTGCTCTATAGCCAACTTACCAGCAATGATAGTGTCCAGGTGACCTACGGAATTCAGACCGATTTTTACAGGCTTGACGAAACCCATTTCATCCAGCGCTTGGCGCGCCACTTGAGCGGCGCCTCCACAACCGAGAACCAAAAAAGCGTCGCTATCCGCAATGGTCTGCTCGTGTCCCGCGAGGCTTCCTGTAGTGTGCTGTATGTAACAGGTTCTTTCAGGCGTAACCTCCCAAACCACAGATTTCCCGGCATCCGTCAAGGTAGCGGCCATGTCCGAAACTTCGGTGTCACCGCCGGTTTTACAGGCTTTGGCGCAACCATTGCATCCCATGACAACAATTTTCTCCTTACCTTCGAGGGCATGGAGAACTTCTTCCAAGGGTTTTCTTGTGGTCCCAATCATCAAAAACTCCTTCCAGTTAGGTAATAAATTTGAACATCCTTAAGTATTGTACCCGTAGAAACAGGTGTTTGTAGGTACAACTTC
>JAZDKD010000251.1:0-9682 GCA_043803345.1 Pseudomonadota bacterium | reverse complement strand
GGAGAATCAACTCCGATGATGTAGCCTGGTTCAGTAGCGTGTGTGTGGTTGGCGACGAAATCGTCAGGGATCTTTTTTCCAAAGATGAAGACCCCCTAGGAAAGAAAATTTTTATTGGTGGTCACTTGTTTCGTATCATTGGAATTATAGGAGGCGTTGAGGACCCTTCATTTCTAAAAACTGTTATAATTCCAATTTCTGTGGCGAGATCCAGATTCGCCGACATGTATGAAATCAAAAATATTTACGTCCGTGCAGTTAACTGGGACGCCGTAGCTAAGTTACATCAGGACTTGCATGAAGTTCTAGCCGCAAATCAGCCCGGATACGCCGAATCAATGGATATAAGGTCTTTTCCAGCGCGGATTAAAACTATTCAGCATGCAGTATTGCTGGTTAAAGTTTTCTTGTACGCCGCATTGTCAGTTACCATGGTGTTGGGCGGCATTGTGATTATGAATGTCATGTTGTCGGCTATTAGAGAGAGAACCAAGGAAATCGGCCTTCGCAAGTCAGTAGGCGCCACTGAGCGGATGATCCTGTCGCAGTTTCTTTTTGAATCAGTTTCCATAAGTTTGACCGGGGCGGTAATTGGAATTTTACTTGGTATAGTTGGTGTTACAATACTTAGGGAATTATTTCAGACTTCTCCGTCGTACGGAATGTTTTTTACGAGCATACTGGGCGGTGTAATCTTTGGCGTAATTCTGGGTATAGTCTCAGGCTTACTGCCTGCCGTCAAAGCGAGCCGTTTAGACCCTGCAGAATCTATGCGATTTGAATAATTGGCCTTGGATAATAGTTTTTAGTCAAAACTCATTTAAACGAGTTAAATCAGATTATTGGGAGCCATCTCTCTCTGAATCAGTAATTGTTTTTACTGGCAAGAATTGCGAAAGATGGTCTCCTTAATTGATAGCGCTATCGCTATAATCGCAAGCTACATTGGGAAATTTCTAACTCAGGCCAAACTTGACGAGACTAATTCGGTAATGTCAAGCACCTTGATTTTCCCCATCTTTTCTTTTCTGGCCCTTGCCGCCGCCTGATTAAATGTCCCTTTGCAAGAAGGACAGCCGGAAATTATTGCGTCCGCTCCGAGATCTATAGCTGAAAGAAGCCTTTTGTAACCAATATCTGCGGCCATCTTGTTATCGAAACCCTTCATTCCTCCTCCACCCCCACAACATTTTGCGAGAGCCCTGTTAAGAGGAAATTCTAGTAATTCGATTCCGGGTATTGATTTCAAAACATTTCTGGGGGGCTCGTAGACACCCATATGTCGCCCCATGTCGCAAGGGTCGTGATAAACCACCTTCAGAGGTTTGACATCATCTTTGAATACAAGTCGATTCTGGCCTATTAATTTCTCGAACAGTTCAACCGCATGAGTGACAGAATAACCGTTGAGCGCTCCGTAATGGCTGTAAAGATCTCTAAATGTTTTCAGGCAACCTGCGCAAGTAGTTAGAAGGTCCTTGGGTTTATATTTTGAAATAGTTTCAGAATAAAGATTCATAGCCTTCTTAAAGGTATCCATGTCACCGACGAGGTAAGCCAGATACCCGCAGCAACTTTCTTCTTCTCCAAGAGCGCCATAGTTTACGCCCGCTTTTTCTAAAATTTCTACAATTGAAGGAATAATTCTGATGTCCTGAAAGCTAGTGACACAACCAAAATGAAGCAGAACCTCAGTCTCGCCTGGCACAGCCTTTTTAAAATTAGACGGATAACTGTCAGCCCTTTTTTCCTTGGGGGCCATCAGGGGATTACAAGAGTCTATCATAGAAGTTAGCGCAGGTTTAAAGGATTCTGGAAGGAAACCACGACCGACCAGACTTTCCCTGGCGCTGCGACTAATGTCCGAAACATTGACTTGAGCAGGACACACTGATTTGCAATTCAAACAGAGCATGCACTGGTAAAGCCGCTTGGCAAGTTCTTGGGATGGTCCCGTCTTCCCTGTCAACATATTGAACGCCAGAGTTACCCTTCCTTTTGCGTTAAGTGATTCCAGCGTAGATTCGGCGAAAGTGGGACATCCCGCTCTGCAAAAACCACATTGAATGCATGCGATGATTTCATTGTCTATCCCCTCAGAAAATCTTTGCAAGGTTTCCGGGGCCTTCAAATAAGGGTCAAAACAGTTCTCATCAAGAATATCGCGTATGGAATCATCAAAACCCATTTTACCTGGATTGAGTATGTTGTTTGGGTCCAGCGCATTCTTGATCGACTTCATGACATTGATGGATTCCCCTAACTGCTTTCCTATATAAGGGGATTTCGCCATTCCGATTCCATGTTCCGCTGACACCGTTCCACCCACACTTAAGGTCATGTCGATGAATTCGAGCGCTATTCCTTTCACCTTTTTCCACTGCTCCGGTTCTGTCGGATTCATTATGAACGTGGCGTGAAGGTTTCCGTCCCCGATGTGTCCGAAAGTAGCGATGGGAAATCCGTACTTCTCTCCTATTCTTTGAATTTCCGAGATCGTTTTTGGAATACAGCTAATTGGAACCCCAAAGTCTTCTACCAGAGGCACAAGCCTAAATCCCGGCTGAAGCCTGCTCATGGCAGGAACAAGGCCTCCACGAGCGGCAAACAGCTTGGCCTTTTCCACTGGATTGTCGGACCAAATATTCTCTATGCCGCCCACGGATTTACAAATCTCATCTATTTTCTCAATCTGCTCCCTGACGGCGCTTTTAGAACCATCCAATCCCATGAAAAGCTGACAATTCACGTCTTTAGGAATGTCCATCTTGAGTGATTCTCGAGCAACATCCAGACACACATTGTCAAGAATTTCACACGTGGCCAATTCTAGTCCGGATGTGAAGATTTTTTCCACAGCCTGTCCAGCAACATCTACATTTGGGAAAGACGCTTTTGCGAAAGCTTCGTATTCAGGCATCGGAAGTATTTTCATGGTGGCCTCGGCAATGATTCCAAGGGTCCCTTCCGAACTGGCGAACAAATGTGTAAGGTCATATCCTGCAGTTGTCTTAGGGGCTAAGTCTCCGGTTTTTATGACTGTTCCATCGGCAAGAACAACTTTTAGACCTTTGACGTAATTTTTGGTAGTGCCGTATTTGGCGGCTCTTACTCCACTGGCGTTTGTGGCTATCATGCCTCCTATCGTGGCAATGGCTGCGCTTCCGGGGTCAGGTGGGAAGAAATGAGTGGGAGCTAATTTAGCGTTTAGCGCGTTGCAGATCACCCCTGGCTGTATGATGGCATAACCGTCAGCTTTATTAATCTCGAGAACCGAATTCATCCTAGTGAAATCTAGGACTACGCCACCCTTGATCGGCAACACAGCTCCCGTGACTGATGAACCGGTGCCTCTGGCCACCACTGGAATTTTGTCCTGATTGGCAAGTTTTAAAATCGAGCTGATTTGTTCTGTAGTTGTAACAAAAACAATAGCATGGGGAACTCCAGCATGGATAGACATGTCTCTCGAATAAGCTAGACAATCGATATTAGAAGTAGTCATATTTTCGGGCCCGACAATCTGACTCAACTGATCAAAAAAACCCATTTTACTTCTTCTCCTGGCGATTATTTTTTTAATTAGCCAATGATATCTATATCGTATAGCTACTAATATTTTTCAGTCATTAATTTAGATTTACGCTTATATTTTTACTGTATTTTATGTTTAGCTTAAATCAAATAGTGAAAGCTGTCAAACCGTACTCTGAATCTAAAAAAGGAAGGCCAATTTGGTCTGGTTCATTCTGTAACATGCTGATTATTTTGGTTTTAAGTTGATAGTAAAATGACTATGGAATGATTTAAACGTGTCGTAGCCGTTTAATTTGTAAGTAACATTCGTTCATTTGGCGGAACAACATGGCTAGAATTTTTGATGGTTTTTCAATGGGGTTGAGCGATTTTATTCCTGGGGGGTAGTTTTTAATGATCCGTGAAGGTTTTTTCGTCGTGTTGTGATGCTTTACATTGATTAAGGCGTATGATATTAATTTTTGATTAACTTTGTGAACCTATAAAAAATGTGCAAGAGGAGATTAGAAATTGGCGTTCCAGAGTGAGAAAAAGGCATCAATCATAGAGAAATTCAGAATACACTCTTCGGACACTGGCTCTCCAGAAGTTCAGATAGCATTGCTGAGTGAAAGAATCGGATATTTGACGGAACATTTCAAAGTCCACAAGAAAGATCATCATTCCAGAAGGGGACTGTTGAAGCTGGTAGGTCAGAGACGCCGTCTGCTGGATTACTTGAAATCAAAGAATGTTGATAGATATAAGACTATAATAACAGAACTAGGTATAAGGAAATAAACGGTGTCTTGCCCGTAATACGGTTTTGGACATGCGCCTGTATTTAGTAATTTTTCATGAGAGGACCAAAAAACAATATGGCGCACAGAACTTCTTGCACTGTGTCTGGAAAGGAAATGATTTTTGAAACAGGACGTCTGGCTAAACAGGCTTCTGGTTCAATTCTTGTCCAGACAGGTGAAACTTTGGTTTTGGTAACTGCTGTAGCAGAGAAGCAAGGCAGAGAAGGTATTGATTTCTTTCCGCTAACGGTAGATTACCTGGAGATGACTTACGCCGCCGGGAAAATCCCGGGAGGATTCTTCAAACGGGAAGGCCGGCCGACTGAGAAAGAAATACTGACTGCCAGATTTATAGATCGCCCAATCAGACCTCTTTTCCCTGATGGTTTTGTTTCAGAGACCCAGATAATCGCCACGGTTTTATCGTCCGACGGAGATTTTGAACCTGACATGATGGCCATCAATGGGGCTTCAGCCGCGTTGCATATATCGGACATCCCGTTCAATGGACCTATCGGGGCTGTTCGGATAGGTCGGGTAGAGGGCAATTTTGTCGTTAATCCCACTCCTTTAGAAGAGACTTATTCGGACCTAAACCTCATTGTTGTAGGGTCTCGTAATGGCATCGTAATGGTCGAAGGCGGGGCTGAAATAGTTTCTGAACAGGTTATCGTAGACGCCATTTACCGGGCTTATGAGGATGTTTTAAAAATAGTCGAGGCCCAGGAAAAACTTCGAGAAATCGCAGGGAAGCCTAAGCGTCAGGTGATACCCAAGGCCAAAGACGAAGAACTCTTCAATAGAATCAAAACAGATTGGAGCGACAGAATTGAGGAAGCTCTCAATATCTCAGCTAAACTCGAACGCCGTGAAGCGCTGAATCGTGTTGAGTTAGAAGCGTTGGAGTCTCTCGGAGATGATTTTCAGGCCAGGCGTTCTGAAATCTTGTCTTTCTTCGAAGAAATTGAACGCCACCTTATTCGCAAGATGATTCTCGAAAAGAATATTAGAATTGGCGGAAGAAGCTTTACTCAAATTCGTAATATCGAGTGTTCAGTGGGCGTTCTCCCAAGGACTCATGGAAGCGCGCTGTTCACCAGAGGTGAAACCCAAGCTTTGGTTATAGCTACCTTGGGAACTTCATCAGATGAGCAGAAGGTTGAAGCTCTAGAGGGGTCGAGCTACAAATCCTTCATGCTTCATTACAAATTCCCTCCATTCTCGGTTGGTGAAGTCAAATTCTTGCGTGGACCATCCCGCCGCGAAGTTGGTCACGGAGCCCTTGCCGAAAGAGCCATAGCTTATTTGTTACCAAATGATGAAGATTTTCCATATACCATAAGGGTCGTGTCCGAAATTCTGGAATCCAATGGATCGTCATCCATGGCGTCTGTGTGCGGAGCGTCTCTTTCATTGATGGACGCAGGGGTTCCTTTGGCCGAACCGGTTGCGGGAATCGCAATGGGGCTTTTTCAGGAAGCTGACAAGACTGTCGTCCTGTCAGATATAATTGGTGATGAGGACCACCATGGAGACATGGACTTCAAGGTCGCCGGCACACTTCAAGGAGTGACGGCGCTTCAGATGGATATAAAGATTCAGGGTATCACTCGTGACGTTCTTTCTAAGGCGCTTTTTCAGGCTAAGCAAGGAAGAGAACATATCCTTGGAGAAATGAACAAGGCTCTTGGTGAACCAAGAAAAGAAATTTCCCCATATGCTCCCCGTATATATGTAGTTTTTATAAATCCCGATAGAATTCGCGACATCATCGGGCCTGGCGGCAAAATTATTAGAGCCATACAGGAAGAAACCGGCACAAAAATTGAGGTCGATGACACCGGCAAGGTATTGATTGCGTCTGTTGACGCATTAGGAGCGGAAGAGGCAAAGAGAGCAATAGAGAGCCTCACTCAGCAGGCTGAGGTGGGAAAATTATACGAGGGCACTGTTCGAAAAATAACCGATTTCGGGGCGTTTGTCGAAATTTTTCCCGGAACCGATGGTCTCGTCCACATATCCCAGTTGGCTAATGAGCGCGTCCGAAAAGTCACAGATATAGTAAAAGAAGGCGAAAAGGTAATGGTAAAGGTTATAGGAATTGACGGTCAAGGAAAGATCAAACTGTCTCGTAAAGACGCTCTTGACGAAACCTCAGGCCAATAACCGACCCTAGATCTAAAATTCATAGAGAGAGAAAGCCGCTGAAAAAAACTTACAAGCGTGATCACACCTTCCGAAAAACTGTTCTGGATAATGGGGTAAGGATACTCTCCGAAGAGGCTCCTTATCTCAAATCTGTTTCAACAGGCGTTTGGGTTCATTCAGGATCCAGGTTTGAAAACGAAAATCTCGGTGGTATTAGTCATTTCCTAGAGCATATGCTTTTTAAAGGGACTCAGAAAAGAGACGCTCTTCAGTTAGCCAAAGAAATCGACGCTGTTGGCGGAACTCTCAACGCCTATACAAGTAAAGAACTAACTGCTTTTTACTGTACGGTATTGACTGAAAACCTGGATCTCGCATCTGACTTGTTGACAGACATATTTTTGAATTCATGTTTTCCGGAACAAGAAATTGAACGGGAAAAACAGGTAGTTTATCAAGAAATTTATCAACTCGAAGACAACCCTGAAGACTTAGTTAATGAGCTTTTTTACAAGCGCCTGTGGGATGGAGATCCTTTTGGCCGTCCCATAATGGGAACTGTTGGAAATGTCAAGGCTTTCGAACGCAACAATCTTGTTGCGTTCAAGGCCGAAAACTATGTCCCCTCCGAGACAATAGTATGCGCTGTCGGCAATTTAGACCATGATAAGCTTGTCGACATGATAAGGCCTGAAATGGAGCGCCTGAAAAACGGCGGTCCTAAAAGGGTTCAGACGAAGCCAAAAACAGCCTCCGGTGTTGATTTCCGTGAAAAATCATCGGAACAGGTCCATTTTTGCTTCGGAAGCGAGGGCCCCTGTTCAAAGGATAAGGATCGTCATGCAGCGAATATTTTCAGTACAATATTTGGCGGGGGCATGAGTTCCAGACTTTTTCAGGAAGTTAGGGAAAAAAGAGGGCTGGCGTATGGAATCTACTCTTACTATGCAAGTTATTCCGATACAGGCGCTATATGCGTATCCGCATGCACTGAGCCGAATATGTTTGAAGAACTGCTAGAAGTAGTTGGGAAAGAAACCCTTAGTATGCGTGATTCCATTACTCTAGATGAGTTTCAAGCGGCAAAAATAAATATCCGGGGCAACCTGATTCTGGCAAATGAGGCTTCTGACTCTCGAATCAATCGGTTGGTAAAAGGAGAAATTTATTACGGAGATTATGTTTCTCTGGATGAGATTATCGATAATATTGAAAGCGTGACTTTTCAAGAAATCAGAGACTTCTCTTCCAGGCTGATCGATTCCCAAAATTTTACCGCTTGTATCGTAGGACCTGTATCTCCTTCGTTGGATATAATGAGCTATTTTACCAGCTAGAGCCCAACACTTAAAACATTTCTGTCATAACGTTCCATTACTTACTTATATTGCAGAAGCCGCTTGGCTTGATTTTCCAGGGGCGGTTTACGCCTGATTTCCACTCTCCTGCTAGACGTGTCGATAAGTATGGACAAGTTTTTTAAACTGCCCGTGCCTAAAAGATTGAAACTCTTTTTGGTTTTTCGGTCCATCGTCTGGACCTGAATTGGTCCAAGATACATCTGATACAAAAAAGCATTTTCCACATGATATTTGGTTACCGACGTGGTCGAACCATCGGCAAGATGGACTATCCCTTTTCCAATTTCTCTGACATTCGTTTCGCGTGTTAGCTCTTTGAGAAGGGATTTGTCAACCAGACTATGAGTAGCTCCTGTGTCAAGCAGGAAACGACGGGCTCTTCCATTCTTGCTGAATTTCACCTGAACGAAGATTTGGCCTTCATCGTTGACTTTCGTCACAATAGAGTTATCGTCAATTTTTTCAAAATCAATTTCGTCCAAAACCGAATTCACAAGTCGCAAACTTTGCTTGTCCGGTTCCATTGACATTGCCACTTCACTATCGCTGCGCGCCTGCTCAACCCTGTCGGTTCGAAGATTTGCCACAGCCCTAGCGGCGTAATTGAAGCTGCTCTTTGGATCATATTTTATGGCCGTGTCAAAATCTGATATTGCCTTTCCGTATGCCCCAAGGTTCAGAAGAGTTATCCCACGATTTGATAGGGTAACGGATCTAAGGGATTTATTTTCATGAGGAACTTGTATGGCCTGGTTCAAATCTTCCAGGGCTCGTGACAGTTTCCCCTGTTTGAGATTCAACAGAGCCCTGAGATTCATGCATGACGCCAGAGTTTCACCTGAGAGGCCTTCTTGGCTCATAAGTTGATTCAGGTCTTGAGAAGCGTTTTTAAAGTCGCCTTTTTCGTAGTAGGCCTGAGCCCGAGCTAACAGGGCTGTGCGCGAGAACTCGTTGTTGAGCGCTAACGATCCCAATGCTTTGGAAAGAGACTGAATGGCCTCCTGATAGTCACCTGATTTGAGAAGATTTTTTGCGTCTTTGAAAAACTGCTCAGGCAGCTCAAGCGCATATGAACCCCTGGGCATTAATACGCACAGCGCGCAAAAAGCAGCAAAAATCACTGGAATTCGTAAATTGGTGAACGACACCTGACACGTCCGGCAGCGCTGGAATGGCTGAATAAAGAGATTAACCAAGCTAAGGTATTAATTATAACATGATTCGAAATATTATCAATCACAGCATTAAAATATATTTATATCTATTTGATTTAGTTGCCTAACATTCTTGTAATTATTTACTGGACAGCTTGAGTCGGTAAGTATAGATGACTTTGGCCAACCATCCAATTGCGACCAAAAAGCCTATAATGCCTATTAAGACGCTGATGTTGGCTATAGATTGTGGTAATCGATCGTGAAGTTGGTCCTGTACAAATTCAATCAATTTGCTGAACGGGTAAATCAAAAGAAGAAAGGCTATCGCTTTGTCCAGAAATTCGGACGAAGGTTCTTCTTGTTCCTCGGTGTTCGTTGTATCTGCAGGAGGATTGACTTTCCATTCTTCTGCAATTTTTTCTGCAATTCCTACCAATTTTTCAGGATCATTTGTGGCATAATGAGTTTTCTTAAGTTCATAAATGGCTCTTTCCCCAAAGGGTTCAAGGAGGTTAATTGCTCTTTGGGTAGATTCATCATACTTCGTGAGCATCTGCCATCTTGCGTTAAAATCATCTGAAAAACCTTCGTCATTGGATGATCGTTCCGATGCTTTTGTTCCTGTAAACGAGTTGCCAAGAGATTTCTGGTCACCACAAAGGATACAGCGTTTAGGATAGAATGGTATAGCCAATAG
>JAZDKD010000250.1:0-2289 GCA_043803345.1 Pseudomonadota bacterium | reverse complement strand
CAATTTAATCAAGACAACGAGTCAACCGCTACTCATGCTCTTCGCCTGTGGATATTCGGCACGAGCTTCAAAATTCCGTACAACATATGAAGTCAAGGCTCCGATCAAGTTTTCTGTTCGTATTTAGGTTTCCTTTCGTCTGAGATAGCCGCCATGACAGGTTCCTGTCCTATTCTCCCCTTTACCTCCAAAGTCTCCATCTAGGCTTCTTTTCTAGGTTCCCTCAATTCCTGTGGTGGATTTTCCCCCGCGGAAAAACAATTTTCCACGAAAAGAATCCACCAAAACTAATGCACCCTGTTAATTCCCGTTGCTCTATTTTGCAACAGCGGAGAAGCTGCTGCCAGCCCGATTGGGCATTATGGCTCTCACGGCGTTTTCGGAGTTTTTTGAGCGAGTATGTACTCCGTTCATGCGGCCTGATTGACCGTCAAGTAGCAAAACCGTGAAGACCCTTGGCTGTTAGAAGAGCAGCCAATTCGTGGGCGGCCGTGGAGACGGCCGCTCTTTCGTGCTTGATTGTATGGGACAAAATTGTTTCCAGCGCTTGTTTGGACTGTGTCAATTGCCATAATTCTTCGATGCGACTTACTATCAGATGGCCACATCGAAGGACTTCTTCCGGCATTGAAGTTACAACTCTTGCCAACGTCTCCATGACCGATGATTCAGGGCGGACTTTTCCTGTCTTCTTGAATGAGTCTTCCAGCAGATGAATTGATTTACCATATGGAAAACGACCCGAGGAAAACCATACTCCATAAGCTTGGCATTCGGAAACGTGTGCATTCCCATATTCATCATCGGGGAGTGAACTACCACGCCATCGTTTCAACTTTCTCTGGAAGGTTCGAAGTTGACCTGGATGATATCTATCGGGATTGTTTTCCAGAAGATTTTCGAATTACGATTTCGCCTCAAGTTCAGGAGCCGCTCTCAATCGCTCGGAAATCTCTTTCCAGTCCATGTCAAATGGATCCGCTCTAGTCCTCCATGTTCTTGGTTCCGTCAGTTCCGACGGTAGCTTCCCAATTCTTACATACTTGGCCGCTGTGTTACGGCTCATCCCAGATCGTAAAGCTGAATCTCCAATCTTGCCTGTCTTGCCTATCTCCCTCATCAGTTTCCTCACCTGAGCGTCAGTCGTCTGCAAAACAATGCCCCCTTCAAACAAATTGTGGACATCTCTAACGGACAACTACTCTCCGAAAGATGCACAAATGTAATTGTCGTTGACGCTCAAGTGTAATTGTCGCCGAACACACGATCCAGTGAGGAAGCCCGATCGACTTCAAGCTTAGTCCGTTTGCCTCTGTCCATATAGGCCACGTGACCCTTGTCACATCCACCTTAAAACAGGGCTCTCGTAATTGAAACGCCCTCGCGGCAATACTCCTCGATCAAATCAATCCTCCGCCCGGTCTTGTTGAATATATCCAGAAACATATCTATAATCTGCATGCCATGAAGATTTACCGAAGGGTAGGCAGTGAAAACTTCATAATCAAATTCGATGTGGTTGAACTCCTGTTTCGTGCTGGTGGGCTTTCGTGTTCACCTGGGCGCAATACCATCATCAACGAACTCATCTAAAGGCGTAGAGGCTTTTAATTGAGGCGAATTAACTCTTCTGAATGCCAGCTTCGAATCTAACTCTTGCTCGTGCATCCTGTTGAAATTGTGAGAGAGTCTTCTCGAGTTCAGATGGTATACTACCCTGTGCCTTCCACAACCGGAGGATCTGGGCAGCAGCAGCCCGCACGTCCGGGTTTGGATACTTCTCCAAGCTTGGGATGACTCGTGCAAGCGAATCAAAGAATAATCGTGAAGATTCTACATTCTCTGCCTCGTAAATACTATACGGGCCTTTATGATCGACTAGTAATGCAATCTTCCTTAGTGTCTGAGCCAATACTTTATTCTCCTCTGCAGGTACTCCAGGCAATTGCCACGCCCGGACCAACAGCAATTCGACAGTACTCATAACGCTGATCCCGGTAATTCCAGTCAGCCTAGCACCCAATACCGCTCCCAGAAACATCATGTAGGCAATTACCATAGTGTGACAGGAGAAACCGTTAAGTATCACCCACTGGGTTAAGGCTCCATCGTCTTCGCTCTTTTCCTTCAGGATTATCTCGGCTGCAAGATACGCTAAAGCGGACAACACTTGGTCTCGGGCGGGTCGATCTTCGGCATTCAAAGGAGCAAAAGAGTCTCTACATTCGGGGAGAGTGTCAATCCAACGGAGTATCGCTGGTCGCACGACGTCGACAAAGTTTCGAGGGC
>JAZDKD010000249.1:0-2394 GCA_043803345.1 Pseudomonadota bacterium | reverse complement strand
ACGCCGCCCTTGAGCATTTGGGCGTGACCCCGCTTAACTGTTTCTGTCCCGGTTTCCATCGAATGTCTCCCGACTGTGGTTCTATTGTAAGGATCTGCCCCCGGAAGGGGGGAGCCAAGCTTGTTATTATATCACGTTAATTTCCCAAACGCAGGTGGATCGTGCTGGCGGTATTGTCCTAATTTGCCATTTCGACCAGATTCCCGACAGTCCACAACTCGTTGACTATTCCGGCTTCCATTGCCGGGGCGCATCCGCTTCCCGTTGCTATGCCTGGTCCTACGAGACAGACAAAGGCAGGCGCAAGTTCTTCGCTGTCCTACACCAAGGCCCTGTTGATTCTCCCCGAGCTGCGGTACGCGCTGCGATTGTGGCTGAGTATCAGAAACGGCAAACCAGCAAAGGCGCGCGATTCTAGTCACTTACATCTTGACACTCGAAATTATAAGGATATAGTTTGCGCCGTACAAATAGAGGCCCTGTCGGCTTTGATTAAGAAGAGACCAAACGAGCACTTGACAAAGTGTTTAGGTATACGTAAACTTAGAGGTGTTAGAGTTGGAAGTCTCCAACCCTAACGCGAAAAGCGTCTCAAATCATGGCAGGTGGAAAATCTTATGTTGTGGAGTTGGTCTCTGGTCACAAGATTACGCGACGTGGACTGGCGTTTCTTATCTGTCAAGGCGACCAAGACGTCAATGCCAAAGTAGTTTTTGACATGTTAATTCCGAAGCGAGAACGGGAGATTCGTACGAGGTTTGACCACTGGTTGGATGGCGGAACCAATAAGAAATGGTTTCATGGTTGGCCCGATAACCCCAACTATAAAGATTGTTTTGTTTTTAAATGGAGGGAAAATAGACAACATCACAGATTTTATGGATTTTTATGCCATCCTTTACCCCTTGACCTGGGTTTTCAGTTTTGCGTTCTGGTTTCACATGCCAAGAAAAATACTTGGGAGACAAATCCAAGCGAACTTGACAGACTAAATGAAATAAAGATCCGAGACGGGGTAAGAACGGCAATAACAAAGGCCACAAAAACCATAGTTCCCCAATCGCCGTCATGATAGGAGTAATGGGGTGTGTTCATGAAACACTGGACTGAAAGAAGCGTTGATGACTTTCTATATCGAATTGCGGCAGATTTCGTTGCACAATTGGAGACCAAGATTCATTCGGAATCTTTGAATAAAGCGGACTTGGCTCAAAAACTGGGTATCTCGAAAGGCCGAGTGTCTCAAATTCTTAATAATCCTGGGAATCTCAGTCTCAAAACGATTATTAAGTTTGCACGTGCCCTGGGTATGAAAATTGCGATAGTGGCATATGATGACAAGGATCATGAAAATGAGCGTGGACCAATAAATTCAGAAATTTTTCGCATCTGCTGGGAGAATTCTGGTAAGCCTGCGGATTTCTGGGCGCTGGAAGAATCTCAGTGCGTTGCAACAAGCACGGCTACCGTAACTTTGTTCCCAAACAGCCAGATATGGACATGCACCAATTTAGCAGGCGCAAGGTATGCTGCGACAGTCAATTCAAATGTGGGGCAATACTTCAAGGTGCCGTGCTCGCGACCGGACAATGTCGTGGAATTCGAAGACGTAGTCACTACCGCAGCATTCGGCCAGAATCTTGGCCGAACTCTCCATTAGATTATAGAGAGGTTCATAATGGCCGAAGCAACTCAATACACGTTGAGTTTCAAAGAATTGGCCGAGATCATAGTAAAGAAACAGGGCTTACACGAAGGTGTGTGGGGAATTTATGTCAAATTTGGCCTTTCCGCCGGAAGTATTGGCTTTAAAGAACAAGATATCCTACCTACAGCGATGGTGCCAATAATAGAAATCGGCATTCAGAAACAGGGCGAGCTAAGTCCATTAGCTGTGGATGCTGCTGTTGTAAATCCACGTCCAGTCAAAAAAAAGAAAAGCTCCTCAAAGTAAATTCCGCTTTCATCCCGGAATACTCTGACTTGGTTGCAATTAAGTACGCGCTGTTTCGTTCTACCGTTCCCCAAATTAGGACACTACCATGCTGGCAGCGATCAGGTGAAAATAGCGAGGCAACTTCAGAACAAAGACCTCGCTCCGTTTCGCGGGGAGTTTTCCAGTGTGAATTCTCGAGGTATTACGGTGCCGATATACCGTGATGGTGCTCTTTTTCGTCAGGGATCAAGGAGGGCACATCAGTATCAATGTTGACGCGGTCACTCGCCTCTTTTCTCCTCCAAACCTTACCCACGGCACGCATGGCCGCGAACCTTCCCGAGCCGTGTGTCCTTTCTTCCCGCGGGGGCATGGACTTACCTGTCACCTCGCCGTAAATTGCGTTCAGAATTTCTTGCAGGCTGTTGAAAATGGTCTGGACTATCGCGGGATCCATG
>JAZDKD010000248.1:0-12408 GCA_043803345.1 Pseudomonadota bacterium | reverse complement strand
GATCGATCTTCAAGTTTATTATATTCCGGGATCTCGAGCACACTCAGCTATAGATATGACGATCGCAGTGGAATGACACAGATGAATACTAAAGCCAAAGATATTAAAGGAAACAGAACCGGAGGCGTTTCAAGTCTCAATCTTGAATCCGTACTATCAGAAATTCCGTTACCGCTTGAAATCCGGGTTCATGGCCGCGGGGGACAGGGAGGAGTGACCTGCGCCAAGCTTTGCGCATTGGTTTATTCGCGTTTGGGACTATTCGCTCAAACTTTTGGAGATTATGGAATGGAACGTGCGGGAGCGCCGATTCGCGCCTATACAAGAATTGACCGTAAACCCATAAGTAACAGAAACAAGATCTATTCACCTGGTCATTTGTTAATCCTTGATCCTTCCCTGTTGGAGGCAGGAGCGCTGACAGGCGTAGCTCCGGGGTCTCTTGTTCTGCTCAACACTCCTGACAGTCTATCTTCGTTCCACGGTTTCTGTGAAGAGTTTCGTTTTGGGATTGTTAACGCTACTCAGATCGCCCGTAAACATGGAATTGGAACCAGCTCAGTGGTCATAGTGAATACCGCTTTTGTAGGCGCATACGCCCGCGTCGTGGGCCTACCTATAGAGCTGGTCAGAGAAACATATTCGTCACTTGGTTTACTCAAAGATTTCGCCGCATCCCAGGAAGCTTATGACGCTGTTAACATAAGAGATGCAATCACCCCGGTCTGCTTTCCTGCCGAGGCGTCTGACTCAGTCCCTGGATCACCTTTGGAAGTCATCCCTATAACGGGACTTACTCAGGATATGCCTACACCATTGAAAACAGGCTCGTGGCGAACACAGGCTCCTAGGTTTGTCACCCTGCCCCCCCCGTGTAATAACACCTGTCCCGCTGGAAATGACGTCGTAGGGTTTGTCCAGAAACTTGAAAATTTTGGATTGCCCGCTGCGGCGGAAGTTCTTTTTGCAACTCAGCCTTTGCCTTCGGTATGTGGAAGAGTTTGTCCCGCTCCATGTATGGAATCATGTAATCGTGGACTATATGATGGAGCCGTCAACATAAGGGGTTTGGAAAGGTGGATTGGAGATCACGCCTCAAATTGCGCCATTCCAATAAACGGTTCCCCTAACCCGAAAACAATAGCGATTGTTGGGGGCGGCCCAGCCGGAATTTCCGCCGCTTATTTCCTTGCCAGGTCTAGTCACAAGGTCGATATATTCGACAGTCAGACAAGGCTTGGTGGTGTGCTGCGAAGTGGCATTCCAGAGTATCGTTTACCCGAAGAAGTTCTGGACAGGGACTTAGCCCGTGTACTAGCTTTGGGAATCAATTACAGGGCACAGGAGTCCATTACTGCCCTTCGAATGAAGCAACTAGCCGTCGAATACGACGCAGTGATTGTGGCTACCGGCCTAACGCAGTCAATCACCCCGGCCATTGGTGGAATCGATCTGCCAGGTGTTGAGCAGGGACTCACATTTCTCAATCGGGTTAAATCGAAAGGTCGAGAAAACATTCGAGGAACCGTTGCAGTGATAGGTGGTGGAAATACCGCCTTGGACTGCGCAGGAACGGCTATCCGTTGCGGCGCTGATAAGGTTGTCATCGTTTACCGCCGAGGCCAGACGGAGATGCCGGCTATAAAAGAAGAGATAAGAGATATCCTAGCTGAGGGAGTGGAACTGGTTCTCTATCGTCAACCGGTTAGAATTATTGGCGAAAAGGCTGTCACAGGGTTGGAAGTAGCGGAAGTGGAGCTTGGAGATCCTGATGAGAGTGGACGTAAGCGTCCGATAGTTACCGACAATTTTAGTGTAATCTCTTGTGACCAAGTATTAATTGCCGTTGGGCAAACTGCGAACCGAGAAATACTGCCGTCCGATTGGGTAGTCATAAAACAGCGAGTTTATAGAGGCGAACAGCCAACCAATGTCTGGCTGGCAGGGGATTTTTCCGCCGCGGATGGAACAGTAGCTCATGCGATAGGCAGCGGACGAAAAATCGCCAAGGATGTAATGAATTTCTTTTCCGAGTCTCATGAATCTTGTGTCGGGAACTCGCTATCAATCCCGGAATTGGTATCCGTCGACAAAATAAGATTATCCTGTTTTCCCCGTAGGGAAATTCTTGAAGACATACATCTCGATGTTTCAACAAGGACCCAAAGTTTTAAGGAAGTTAACTTGGGCATCGCGAGTGGAGAAGAATCTCGGCGTTGCCTTTCCTGCGGCGCCTGCGCACACTGTGACGCTTGTCTCATGTATTGTCCCGAAGGAATTATAACTCGCGCTGGACAAAACTATGTGATTAATCTCGATTATTGCAAGGGTTGTGGAATCTGCGTCTACGAATGTCCCCGTCATGCCATGGAAATGAGCCCGAAATCATAAAGGAGAACATTTTGAAAGAATCGCAAATGATTACTGGTAATCATGCCGCTGCGACGGCTGCTGTGCTTGCCGGTCGGGCTAACCGTTCAGGACGTGGTTTCTGTAGTGGAGTTTATCCCATTACCCCCTCGACCGAGTGCATGGAATTCCTGTGTCTGCAAGAAATAGAAAAAGGACATGTAGTCAAGGTCGAAAGCGAACATAGCGCCATGGCGGTCTGCATCGGGGCATCGGTCAGCGGCGCCAGATCATTTACCACCACCGCCGGAAATGGTTTGATATATATGGCTGAAAACGTCATGGTTGCCGCTTTGTTGCGTCTTCCTGTGGTAATGGTTGTTGGCAACCGGGCGGTAGGCCCTCCCTGGAATATTTGGACGGATCACAGTGACTCACTCGCTCTTCGGGATTCAGGGTGGATACAGATTTACTGCGGGAACAATCAGGAGGTTTTTGACGCTGTCTTAATTGCTTTCCGCATTGCTGAGGACCATCGGGTGCTTATGCCTGTCATGGTCTGTCAGGAAGGTTTTGTTCTTTCACACACAATGACGTTGACCGAAATCGCTGATCAAGATCAGGTTGATCAATTCCTTCCATCCCTGCGTCTTCCGCATCATCTAGACAATACTCCCCGTGTGGTAGGGAGTTTTACTTCTTCCAGAATGCTGGAAGTCCATCGCGAACAGCATCATAATGCAATGGTAATGGTATGGGATGTTTATAAGGAAGCACAGTTGGATTTTGAGAAAATCTTTGGCCGCCGGCCACCTGATCCCGTGGAAACATATCGGACAGAAGACGCGGAATTGGCGGTGGTCTCAATGGGAACCATCGCTGAAACAGTTAACAGGGTAGTTGACAACCTTCGAGATCGGGGCTTGAAAATTGGTTCCGTCAGGGTCACCATGTTCAGGCCATTTCCATTCGCCGCACTGAAAAAGGCTTTTACCGGGATATCAAGAATTGCTGTAATTGATCGTGACATTAGTCTAGGTTTCGGCGGAATTCTATGGGGGGAAGTTCGCTCTATCGCAGAACCGGGGGTAATGGTTCAAAACTATATCACGGGATTGGGTGGAGGTGATGTTCGACCAGCGCATATTGAACAAATGGTCGTAGACGTCATGGATCGAAAAACCACCGGCCCGTCAATTTTTATTGGAGTAGGCGAATGAACAGACCAGAATCTTGTCAGGACAGTCATCTCCTTAGGCCTGGAAACACGAACTGCGGTGGATGTGGGATGTCCATCGCTTTTCAAATGTTCAAGCGATCTATCGGAGAAACTCCGGTTCAATTGGTGATACCAGCGTGTTGCGCGGCTGTTGCCGCAGGTGGCTTTCCGTTTAGCGCCTATGGGGCGCCCGTCCTACTTTCAACTTTTGCCTCAGCGGCCTCAACCGCCACCGGAATGGCTCAAGTAGCCAGATTGAATAGCGAAGATATCCGAGTGGTTTGCTGGGCAGGGGATGGAGGCACGTATGATATAGGCATGGCTTCACTATCCGGAGCTGCAGAGCGTAACGAGGACATCCTGTTTGTTTGCTACGACAACGAGATTTACGGAAACACTGGCGGTCAAAGATCTTCAGCCACTCCGGCCGGCGCAGGCGCTACAAACATCGTTAAGGGCAAAATTGAGCCAAAGAAAGATATCATGGCCATCGTGGCCGCTCACGGGATACCTTACGCAGCCACTGTTTCACTGGCTGATCCAGATGACGCCAAGAGAAAATTCCAAAGATCGATAAATGAAAAGGGTTTTCGTTTCCTGTTGATTCTTTCGCCGTGTCCAACGGGGTGGAAATCCGATCCCTCAATGACAATTGAGCTAGTCCGTCTGGCCGTGAGATCAGGATTGTTCCCGGTCCTGGAAGTGGAAAACGGTAGCCGATGGACGATCAACATCGACCCTGACTTTGCCGGCGATGATCTGGCTCGCTATTTGTCATCGCAAAGACGCTTCAAGAAGTCGGAAATAAAACCGGACGAAATAGGCGCCGAGATAGACCTTAAATGGAAAACTTTGAGGATGTTGGCAGGATGTAACACAGGCGTTTGATATTATTCCGCATCATCATAGCTAAAATGCAAATGGTTCATTACGGCTACATAAAGTACCCTATAACGTATCTCAGGCCGACGCCGGTGATCACGATCGCCAGCGCTGGCCTTATGATAGCGCCGGGAACATATTTCTGAACAGAAGCCCCTAAATACATCCCTCCGAATCCACCTATTCCAAAAAGAAACCCCAATAACCAGTCGGGTCGAACCGGTTCGCCGGCTTGGGCAAAAAGAGGCCCTACAAATTCGAAGAAAAACACACCGCCTATCGAGGTAACACAGGTACCCATAAGTGTGGCGCCGGCGATGGTATGGATAGGGAGATGAAAAAACGCGACAATAAAAGGGGCTATTATGGCTCCTCCACCAATGCCGTATATCCCACCAATAAGGCCTACAACTAGAGACATTATGAAAAGACCTGTCGTGTGAAAACTGAATCGCTCACCAAAAAACTCGTATTCCGTCCTTGTAAGAGACCAATTAATGGTTTGGACGGAGGGTCCTGTTGAACTCTGACCTTCGGCGGTTTTTGCAGCGGCTTGCCGCATCTTTGTTTCAGCCTTAGTGGCAGCCGTTGTTCCGCCTCTCTGGGTAATCACCTGGCAGAGCATTCGCCCGCCTATGTATAGCAACACGCAACCGACAAACAGTTTAAACGGTCGCGGATCAGGCAGATAGACGATCCTTATGATACCACCTAGAAATAATCCCGGAAAAGTGCCTACGATAATGTTCCATGCCAGCGGCCAATTCATGCGCCCTTCACGGAAGTACTTATAAACCGCGCTGGGAATACCCACAACATTAAAGACAAGGTTTGTTGGCGTAACGGCAGGACTCGAAAAACCCAGAACACTGACCTGAAAGGGTAATATTAAGAAAGCGCCTGATATCCCGCCCATTGAGGTGAAGAAAGAAATGACGAAACCCACTAGTGGTGGGATCCAAATTGCCGTTTCAACTCCTGATACAGGGAATATCATTTTAGCCTCCGAGCTTGGGGGGCATTAAGAATGGCGCCAAATCGACGGATATACGGCACGTTTTTACTCAATTTCGTGTCACTATAATAAAAACGATTAATGGTCATTGTCAAGAAGTTTTAATGACTGCTATAGTTGGCTGAAAAATATTGGATCCGGTAATATTGTAAGTCTATAATAGAGTAGGACTCATGATTAGGGTCACAAGGTAAATTTTATGTCTGAAGACAAGGGCGATATCTATAAATCGTCGAAATCGAGAGACACGCGGGACGATTCCAATCTGTTAAACCCCGCCCGCATTTACGCAACCCCAAAGGAAACCAGATATCTCGACCCAACCGAGTTAGCTAAATTGGAACATGAGTTTAGATCTTGGGTTGAGACTGCGTCCCGCCTGGATGTAATAGCCTCAAGAAAACGAATCCTGCTGCTCTTTCTCTTGATTCGTTATACCGGGGCCAGACTTAGTGAAGTCTTGACCCTTGATCTTCGCAAACATCTTGACGCTGAAAAACTCGTAGTGCGTTTTGGGAATGTCAAATTGGATAATTCACCTGAACGCGAAGTCCAAATCTCACCTGAATTGCTGTCCGAAATCAAAGCTACCATAGAAGATCATGATATTGCCTGTGAAGTAGGATGGAGCCTGAAGATTGACGCCGGACATGTGCGACGAAAGTTTTATGAGCGAGCCTCCGCTTGTGGTTTTGCCAAGGATCTTGGGGCGCCCAACGCAATTCGCAGGGCTCGGGGGGTAGAATTGATGCGAGACAACATGCCGTTGCCTGTCGTTCAAAGGATCCTGGGCCACTCCTCACCTAACCTTACGGCATCCTTTGTTAGCTTTTCGGACGAAGATATCAATCAGGTCGCGAGACATTTCGTTGAAAGGGAGAGTAAACGAAAAACAAGCGCCCGAAACTCGTTTTTCGGTAAAATCCGCTATGTCCGAAAAGGCGACATCCAGTCTCAAATTGAGCTGATTACCATAGCCGGCGACGTGGTTACCACTGTCATAACCAACAATAGTCTAAATAGAATGGGTCTTAAGCCCGGTTCGTTGATTACGGCCGAGGTAAAAGCGCCCTGGGTCATATTAGAAAAAGCTATCAATGAGCCGTCTTGCTCTGCTGAGAATATCTATAGGGGCGCCGTGTCACAAATCGTTCGAGGTAAACTTACCACTGAATTTATTGTTCGCCTCCAGGACGGGACAGAGATCTGTTCGCTGGTAACAGACAAAAGCCGTCGTAAACTCGATGTCAAACAAGGGGATGATGTCTGGGCAATGTTCAATAGTTTTGCCGTAATCTTGCATGTGCCATGACACTGTGGCAAACAGAAACATCAACTATTTTAGCGTTTCAATGCAAATGATAGGATTATTTTAGAAGATCAAAGACCATTATGGTGGGCGGCGCATAGGCGAAAATCGTGGGATCATCATTTCAGGCTGGTTCAATGAGAAACAGATTTTCCTTGGGCAAATGAATCAGAATTTTCTGACCTGCGACGATTTTAAGACCGGTCGATGCGCTGCAATGCATAACCAGTTCTACTTTTTCTGGTCTATTGCCGCAGGCTATGATGACCTTCCATGATGCTCCGGATTCAAATATCGCAATTATGGTTCCCTCTAGGATGTTGGAACTATCGGAAATTGACTTTCCATCTGTTGAAACAGCGACATCTTGAGGTCTTATTCCCAAGATGAAGTCGTTATTGTTTTTGGTGGCTAATTTGCTCCATTGAGTTGACAGGCTAAGACTCACCCCAAGGTCTTCACAGATCGCTATCCAAGAATATTCATTAATCCGCTCAATCCTAGCCCGAAAAAGATTTTGGACCCCTAGAAATCTAGCGACATCTTCGCGATATGGGAATTTGTAGACGTCTCTTTTTCCCCCTTGTTGACGAAGCTTGCCATCTATAATAACGCTTATGACATCACCAAGGAAGAAAGCTTCTTCCAGATCATGAGTAACCATTAATATGGCAAGTTCGTATCTCTTTTGTAGGTCCTTAAGAAGATACCACAATTCCGTTTTGAGGCTTTCGTGGAGAGCCGAAAGCGGTTCGTCCAAAACCAAGTACTTACAGCCGGATGCAACAGCCCTGGCGAGAGCCGTCCTTTGACGTTCTCCACCGCTCAGGTTTTTTACAGAACGATCTAGAAGGTATCCGATGCTCAAGGAATCAATCAGCTCTCTAACGATTCCTTTTTCAAAGTTTTGTTTCCCGCCTCTAATTCTGATTGGATATAGGATATTCTGTCTGACGGTCATGTGTGGAAACAAGGCCAAATCTTGCGGTACGTAGGAAAGCCCTCGTTGTTCCATCGGAAGGCAAGTGATGTTTTTACCTTCCAAAATAACCTTCCCCGTCTGTGGATTTCTCAACCCGATGACGGATTCCATAAGGAGTGTCTTGCCGCTGCCGGTGGGTCCGAGTATCACGTGGCACGATGATGGCAGAACCTTGAGGGAGACCTGGCTCAAAACAAAGGTTCCCGCTCTTACCGAGAGATCTGTAACCTCAAGCATACGAAGCGCCTCTGGAGAGCAAACGGACGATGTAGAGAATGCTGAGCCCGATTGACACCAGTATGAGGATCAGGATCACGGTCCCCTCGATCTCTGCGCTGGAGAGTCTCATAAATATTGCAATTGGAAGAGTCTCGGTCTTCATGGCCATTGATCCTGCTATGGTAATGGTAGCCCCGAATTCGCCCAACGCTTTTGCCCAGGACAGGATAGACGCTGCTATGATTCCTCGCCTGCTCAAGGGAAGGGTTATGGTGAAAAAGGCTTTACCCGGCGAGGCTCCGAGGGTCCGGGCTACCGCTTCGTACCGGACAGGTATCTCGTCCATCGCTGCCTTTATGAGTCTGGTTGACACACCGCAAATCGTAACAAATTGAGCCAGGACGATTCCGTAGAAGGTGAACACAAACTGAGCCCCGTGATCCTGTATCCACAGCCCCAAAGGGTTATTGAAGAAAATCAACAGCATTGCGCCCAGAGCCGCGGGAGAAACGATCATGGGAAGTTCCAGCATTGTGTCAACAGCTCTTTTCCCTGAAAATTCATAACGGGACAGCGCAAACGCTGCAGGAAGAGCAATGAGAACAGAAAATACTGTGCTAATCGTAGCGGCGCCTAGACTCAGGCGAATGGAAAAGAGGGTTCTTGGGGAGAGTATCGTGTCCAGCAGTCTCTCCCCCCTAAAAAAATAGAACAGGGATAGAATAAGAACCGCGTACAAACCGAAAGTAGCGAAAGAGCAGGCGATAGAAACCTTTTTAAAGTTCATTTTTTGATCCAGATTTGTTTGCAACTAACTATAAATGTGGGGGGTTAATCATCTGATCCTAGTGATTTTTGGCTATTACCAGGAGGTGAACTGTATTCCTCTCTTGGGTCTCCCACGCTAATTACGGTCTTCCGCTATAGGTATCTATCCCTCTCTCGATTTTTACTCTACCAGAAAGGAGAAGAAGTCATCAGAGGGGCATTCGAATGCAAGATCTGCACCTTGACTTTGGTTCCATGTGGCAAGCCGTCTTGCACCGGAGGGATGATCATTAGTCCATCAGCCAGGACCATGGAACGTAACGCCCCTGAACTCTGGGTTCCTGTGGATTTCGCCATGGTTCGACCGTTTTCCTCGAACAACGCACATCGCACCAAGTGGAGTCGACCAGGCTCCGAGGAGACGTCATCAGAAAGGACCGCTTCTATTGTCGGCCTGAACAATTTCGTGTGTCCCATCATCTTAAGCAATGCGGGCCTGATGAACTGTTCAAAGGAGGTCATGGCGGAAGTTGGGTTTCCCGGCAAACCAAACACGGGTTTGTTACCGATGGTTCCAAACACCAGCGGTTTTCCGGGTTTCATGGCGACTTTCCAGAATTTGACGTTGACCCCTATCTGAGACAGGGAGTCCTTGACCAAGTCATACTTGCCCACGGATACACCGCCTGACGTAACTATCACATCAGCCCGCAGACCTTGACAAAGTCTGAGTCGCTGTTCCTGACCATCGTCGGAGCATATTCCAAGAGAGAGGGCAATAGCTCCACACTCAATTACCTGCGCGGCAAGGCTGTAGGAGTTTGAACTTACCAACTTGCCTTCGGTCAGCGGTTCATCCAAATCCACAAGCTCATCACCGGTGGACAGGATTGCAACGATTGGACGCTGGTAAACGTGAACATATGCATGACCTAAGGTGGCGAGCATTCCGATCTCCGGAGGGCGTATGACAGCACCCCGCCTTATCACAACTTCGCCTGCCTTGACGTCTTCTCCGGCAGCCCGTATATAGACCCCTTTTGACGGAACTGCGAGGACCCTGACGCATTGGCCGTGAAATTCCGTATTCTCGACCATCACCACGGTGTCCGCTCCACGGGGAATGACCCCTCCGGTGGTTATGCGCACCGCTTCTCCAGCAGCTATCGTCCCCTTGAAAAGTTTCCCCGCCGGGGCTTCCCCAATGAGCCTCAACTGAACCGGAGTTGCCAATGTGGTTCCCACAATATCATCATGGCGGCACGCATATCCGTCCATGGCCGAATTGTGACATGTGGGTACATTGCTGGCGGCTGTCACATCTTGGGCAAGTACCCGACCCAACGCTTCGAGGATGTGAATCCTTTCTGTGCCCAAAACCGGGATTTCTTCAAGAACTTGTCTTTGGGCCTCCCCTATGTCGATCATGAATTCTCCTTTTCTCAGACACTGCTGCCAGAATAGCAGTCTATCAGCCCCACTCTCAGATGAGGCGCCCCTCACCGGTGGGGCGTCCCAAACCCGGCCCCGTCACACGCTTAAGCTTCTGGGATTCGTGGGGACTACTTCTTGATCCAGTCCTTGGGGACCTCATACTCTCCACCTACTGGTTTTTTCTCTCCGATCCAAGCAGTGGCCTCCTCGGCGCTCATGAAGTAGTGGTATTTCTGAAAGATTTTCTTGCCATCCTCTGACAACAGAAAATCGATAAATTTCTGAGCAAGCGGTCGGTTCGAGGTGAACTTCGATATTGCAATAGGAATATATCCAATCCGAATTACTTGGGCCTTGTCGAGCGGGATTGTCTCGATCCGCTCTGGATCCCAATAGTGAAAAACTCGCCAGCCGATAACGGCGTCCGCAGCTTTCAAAGAGATTGCCGTGGCCGTCTTTTCGCAGCTCTCCGTGTAGTTAATCAGATTCTTTCTGAAAGCCTCTTTCTCTTCCGGAGTAAAAATTGATTCGACGATTTCAACAGCGTAGGCCCCGACACATACGCCCTCCGGGTTGGCTATGGCAACCTTAAGATCTGAGCGGGTGAGGTCTTTAAGGGTTTTGACGTTCTTGGGATTGCCTTTTTGGACATTGATCGCAGGAACGAGATAGACGATAGTTTTTTCGGTTTCGGGAAAAACCGCTGCCTTCTTCTTTGCTAGTTCCATGTAATCCGAAGAACCAGGGAAATAGATATCCCCTTTTTTGCCAAGCATCATTTGGGAAAGAACGTACCCTGACCCACCAAAGATCACGTCAACTTTAACGCCCGTTTTGGCTTCAAATGCTTTTGCCGCGTCCTCTGTAGGCGGCTTGCTGGCGGCGCCGGCGAACACCATGAATCTGTCTTCCGCTAGACATTTCTGAAAATATCCTGAAATCCAAATGCCCAACAAAAGGTTTACTAAAGTGAAAATGAAGACTAGTCGTCTCGTCATTACGTGATCTCCCCTTCTTTTTGTAGTTTTAGCGGGCCACACAAAAGTCCGCCTAGATAGGGAACTCAGCCGGGTTGCGAAGTCCCCTACTCAAGAATTAGACTGGTAATGATTAGTCATGATGTGATTAATAACATGTATCATCTAGAATCACAACCAAATACACCAAAGTGTCTCTTTATTAACTACTTGTGTGAGAAAGACCGAAAGTTCGTGCTCAACTTAATGAGATTGACTTTTGCGTCTTCACTTAGTAATTTTTGATTTAATCAATGCGATAGGGGATGGAGTCCCCCATCAAACCGCCAAATAGGCTGATGACTCCTGCCGGGAGATAATTCGCGGTGGGCTCTCAGCTATGCAATTGACCCACCTGATGGTGGGTTTTGTGTTTTTCCACCATTTTATAGTGTCTTTAGGCTAATTAAAATACTGCGTTCCCCGTGTGTCTTGCAGGGGTGCTCACTACAGAGGATTGTTGGCGATGAATTTTTCACCCTCCGACTTTGTTCAGGCGGAAACGACTTCTTGCACTTTGGATCCTGATCTAGTTTCACGCTTTGACAATCTCTTGGATGAAGCCATAGGGAAACTCTTAGAACTGGGTTTTGACTTTGCCCCCGACGAGGGAAAGATCCGACTTCTGAAGGAACGGCTTAATGAAGGGCGGTTTCACCTAGCTATTCTGGGGCAGTTTAAACGCGGCAAGAGCACACTACTCAACGCATTCCTTGGAGAGGCGATATTGCCGACGTCTGTGGTGCCGCTCACCGCTATACCGACCTTTGTTGAATATGGCCCAGAGCGTAAGATAACTATACGTTATCAGGACAATAGGCCGCCGGATGAGTTTTCGAATAAATCCGTTGACGAGATCAATAAAATCCTTGAGGCTTTTGTGACAGAAGAGGGCAATCCCGAAAATCACCTTGGTGTGCTCCAGGTTGAAATCCTGCATCAAGCTCCGATCTTGAAACATGGCGTTGTGCTCATTGATACTCCTGGAATTGGCTCTACTTTTACTCACAACACTCAGGCCACCTTGAATTTTCTTCCTCAGTGCGACGCTGCCCTGTTTGTCGTGTCTGCGGATCCACCACTTACAGAAGTGGAGTCCCAATTCCTTCAGGATGTTTTCCCAAAAGTTTCTCAGCTTTTTTTCATATTCAACAAAATAGATTATTTGAACGATCGGGAAAAGGAAGCGGCAATTGGCTTTTTCAAGAAGATTCT
>JAZDKD010000247.1:0-4594 GCA_043803345.1 Pseudomonadota bacterium | reverse complement strand
GGGCGAATTAATTGAGATAGGTGGGTCTTTCAGGATTCCGGAGGTAATGGCCCAATCGGGAGCTATACTGAGGGAGGTTGGAGCCACCAATAGAACTCATCCGCTCGATTATACACAGGCCATCAACGAGAACACAGCTCTTATACTTAAAGTCCATACAAGTAATTATCGTATAGTGGGATTCACTAGCGAAATATCTCTCGAAGAATTGGTTCAGATAGGTAAGGAACATGACTTGCCCACCATGATGGATCTTGGAAGTGGGTGCTTCGTGGATCTGTCTGATTTTGGTCTGTCTGAAGAAATTACAGTCCAGGAAGTCCTTTCAAAGGGAATAGATGTGGTGAGTTTCAGTGGGGACAAGCTCCTGGGAGGACCTCAAGCCGGAATATTGGCCGGTAAGAGAAAATTGATAGACAGGATGGCGATCAATCCACTTGCCAGAGCGCTAAGGATGGATAAGCTTACCCTGGCAGGGTTGGAAGCCACGCTCCAGGAGTATTCCCGGCAGGAGGACCCGGCTAGTTCAATACCCACTTTGGCAATGATCACAAAGGGAATGGATGAGTTAATGGCCGTGGCTCGTGAAATATCTACGTCATTGGAGTCGGAACTCCAGGACAGCGCGGAGGTTGTCATCGAGCAAGGCGCCGGCAGGGTTGGAGGAGGGGCATTGCCGACAAGTGATTTGATTGGTCCCCGAGTGTGTATTAGACCCAGAGATTTTTCGGCCTCACGTCTGGAAAGCGCTCTGAGGAGCGGAACTCCACCTGTGATCACCATTGTCAAAGACGATTATGTTATGATTGACCCGCGTACACTTCTGGACAATCAAGCGCAATTGATTGCTCAATTCATCACAAAGGCGTTTGAACAAATTCAAGATCGATTGGACGTTAAATCGCGGCGAGATTAATTTGAAATTGCGTTAAGGCGTGATTTTGTTATTCATGTGTGGGGTTCGGCTTGTTCAGATCTGTCATTTTCTAATGTGATCCATGTTTTCCACATACCACTTGTAGGTAGACCTCAGGCCTTCTCTGAGACTTATGCTCGGTTTCCATCCCAAAGCCGAGATCTTGGAAATATCAACCAATTTTCGTCCCACGCCGTCAGGCATGGCTGTCTGGAATTTTAGTTCTCCCCGGTACCCTACAATTTCACTAATCAAGTTCGCGAGGTCAAGAATCGACAGATCTTCTCCTGAACCGATATTAACGATTTCCAGCTCGTTGTAGTTTTTCATGAGAAAAACGCAAGCGTCGGCCAAATCGTCCACATGCAGAAATTCCCTGAGGACACTGCCTGTTCCCCAAATTTCAACAAAATCAGCTCCTGTGACCTTTGCCTCATGAAATTTTCTAATTAACGCGGGCAACACATGTGAATTTTGAAGGTCGAAATTGTCAAAGGGTCCGTAAAGATTAGACGGCATGACGGAGATAAAATTTGCCCCATACTGTCGTCGGTACGACTGAGTCATGATTATGCCGGCTATCTTGGCAACAGCGTAGGGGGTATTGGTTGGTTCCAGCGGCCCCGTAAGAAGGTATTCTTCCTTCATGGGCTGCGGAGCCATCTTGGGGTAAATACAGGAACTCCCCAGGAAGAGCAATTTTTCTACTTTGGTTTCAAAACATGCGTTTATGATGTTGGTCTGTATCATCAAGTTGTCATAGATGAATTCTGCCGGAAAAGCGTTGTTGGCGTAAATTCCTCCCACTCGGGCGGCCGCCAGGAAGACCCATTGTGGTTTCAGGTTCTTAATGAGTTCATATGTGGCGGACTGGTTGCGAAGATCCACTCTAAGGCCTTGGTGTCTTAAAATGGGATATTCTTCCAGCGATAAACGTCGACATATGGCTGAACCGACCATCCCCGTGGAGCCTGCCACGAATACTCGGGGTTTGTTTGATGGCATTAATTGAATCCCGCCGTTCGGCATAGCTGTTCTTTTTCAGCTTCTTTAAGGTCGGCAACTACCATTCGTTTTACCAATTCATTAAAACTGCACTTTGGAGTCCACCCGAGGACATCTTTTGCTTTGGAACCATCTCCCAATAATTCGTCGACCTCTGTGGGCCTAAAGTAACGAGGATCAACCAAAACAATTTCTTTTCCCGTTTCCGAATCTATACCTCTTTCATCCAAACCCGAACCGTTCCAAACAATAGATATCCCAACCTCCCTGAACGCCTTATCAACGAATTCCCGAACCGAATGATTTTGTCCCGTTGCAATTACAAAATCGTCAGGCTGTTTGTGTTGGAGGATGAGCCACATCGCTTCAACATAATCGGACGCGTATCCCCAATCGCGCCTGGCGTTCAAATTGCCGAGGTAAAGCTTTTCCTGCATTTCGAGCTTGATTCTGGCTATAGCCCTAGTAATCTTACGGGTTACGAATGTCTCGCCCCTTAAAGGCGATTCATGATTGAAAAGTATGCCGTTGGACGCAAACATCCCATAAGCCTCGCGATAGTTCCGCACAATCCAGTAACCGTAGAGCTTGGCCACGGCGTAGGGACTTCGTGGGTAAAAAGGCGTCGATTCAGTTTGAGGGGTTTCCTGAACCATGCCGTAAAGCTCACTAGTAGATGCCTGATAAAACCGAACCTTGTCTCCAAGACCCAGTATACGTATGGCCTCTAATAACCTCAGCGTTCCCAATGCGTCGGAATTGGCGGTATACTCAGGTGACTCAAACGAAACCTTGACATGACTCTGTGCGGCGAGGTTATAAATCTCCGTGGGCTGAAACTGCTGAATTATTCTGATAAGGTTAGTCGAATCAGTCATGTCGCCATATTCGAGAATAAGTCTTCGGCTAGGGAAGTGAGGGTCCTGATAAAAGTTGTCTATTCTCTGGGTGTTGATCAGAGAACTGCGTCTCTTGACACCACACACTACATAGCCTTTACGCAGTAGAAACTCTGTGAGGTAAGCGCCGTCCTGGCCCGTTACACCCGTAACGAGAGCCCTATTGTTATCGTTTTGTGGCATTTTGAAGACCTGAAATCTTTAAAAGTGTTTTATAATGTAAAATTATAAGCATTTTGAGTAACTGTCGTCAAGCAGAGTTGGAAATAGTTCGAAATGATGCGACGCTCTCTTGAAACATACTTTCTCGAAAAAAGTGGCGTTGTAGAGTGTTAAGTTATACAATTTCTATTAGGGTCAACACACTCGGTTAATCAAGGAATGAACTAATTGGAATTGGCCGCAGATAGAGTTAATTGATTGTGACGATTCAAAGAAGGGAGTCATTAAATGGAACAATGTAAATTATATTCTCTTAGCACATGCAGTCACTGCAGGGCATGTAAGAAATTTCTCGGCGATTGTGGCGTGGAATTCGAATTTACAGACGTAGATCTACTTTCCGATGAAGACCGTAAACCCGTCCTTGATGAAATCAAGAACCTAACTTCACGATGCGCCTTCCCAACTGTCATCATTGGCGATAAGGTCATAGTTGGGTTCAAGGAGCAGGAAATAAAAGAGGCTTTGGGTGTTAAACCTTAAACATGTCTTGCTGGCAATTAGGCAAGTAATCCCCTAAAAACTATGGATCACTTTTGTGAAAACCGGAGTAGAAATTCATTTGGACGATGTCATCAGGGGATACCGCAAAATTGTGTCATTTGGCGAAAACCATCTGTCTTTTGACCTGATAACGTTACTAATTGGCATCTAAAACTTGTCTTCTTTTCCAGATGTCTCTCCAGTGTCCCGGGTAGTCCCAAGAACCAATGACAACTGTTTCTGAAACAATCCCCGATTTATTGGGGCCTCAGATGAAAAAAGCCTCTGAAGCCATAATTTCTGGCGGGATAGTGGTTATAGGCACAGAGACTTTTTACGCTTTGGCCGCCAATCCATTCATGGATGTTGCCGTAGAAAAAGTTTTTTGCGCGAAAAGAAGGATTTTCTCGAAACCTCTTCCTTTAATTGCCGCTAACCAGGAATTTGTGAGATCAAAAGTTATTAACGTATCACGGTCTGCCGCAATTCTAATGCAATTACTTTGGCCGGGGAGCTTGACCATAATTTTGAAACCGAGGAATGGATTTTGCAATTATGTCTTAAATGATTCCGGCCATATAGGTGTGAGGGTACCTCCCGAATGCCCTGCGCGCCGCCTGAGTTCCCTTACAGGTGGCTGGATCACAGCCACGAGCGCCAACCTTGCGGGAGCCTCCCCACCACCCCAGAATGTGTCAGAAATCCCTAACGAGATAATGGAAGTAGTGGATGTTGTTGTAGACAGTGGCCCCTGTCCTGGCGGGTTACCTTCAACAGTGATTGGTATTTCCGGTTCCAGGATCGAGGTACTTAGGGCCGGTGCAATTTCCGGAGAAGATATACTGAAAATACTGCATGAAGCCGGCCTCAATGAAGGCAATCAAATATCCTTGACAGAATCGACCGATCATTCCTAATATAGATACGTTGTTGCTGGGGGATCGTCTAGCGGCAGGACGACGGGTTCTGGCCCCGTTAACCGAGGTTCGAATCCTCGTCCCCCAGCCAATAACAAAACAAGAATTCCGGATCAAATAAGCTATCCTCCTAACAAATTCCCTAGTTCAGA
>JAZDKD010000246.1:0-5642 GCA_043803345.1 Pseudomonadota bacterium | reverse complement strand
CTGTCTTTTGACGCTTGCTTCCCTGATAGTATTGTCGGTTTTGAGACATGCCCCCTGATGAATCGAGATTACCTCTATTATGTATTTTCTTGCATGAAACAAGAGTTCCTTCGAGAGGCGCCTGTGAATACTCAGGGTAATCTGAACGTAGAGCGTTTGGGGACACAGACGGTTCCCTGTCCACCTTTGAGTGAACAACAGAAAATAGTCATCAATATTGAAGGTAAGATAAAAAGCCTTGGTGAATGTATAGATAATTTTCGATTGGAAATCGATCTGCTACGAGAATACCGCACCCGACTGATTGCCGACGTCGTAACAGGAAAGCTAGATGTTACGGGAGTAAAAATAGAACAAGGGGACGGAGAAACGGATTTTCTTGAGGATTTTGAAGAAAACGAAGCGGAAATAGATAGCGACAAAGAGATTGATGCGATGGAGGGCGTTAATGAATGAGGCAGAATTGACGGCTCTAGTTGATCGCCTGCGTTCAGAACCCTCCGAAACCGAATGGCTGGAATTCAAGGCCAATAGCTTGGAATCCCAGGCAATCGGTGAATATATTTCGGCCTTGGCAAATGCCGCCTCTGTTGCTGGTAAACCGAACGGCTACCTTGTGTTCGGGATTGATGACGCTGCACACAATATAGTCGGCACGAAATTTGAACCCAAAACCATTAAGGCAAAAGGCAACCAAGATCTGCTCATCTGGCTGAGCCAAAAGCTCCAACCCAATGTCGGCGTCGAAACTCATATTTTAAATCACCCTGAAGGAAGAGTTGTAGTTTTCAGGATCGGTACCGCCCACGGGCAGCCAGTGCGTTTTGACGGCAAAGCATACGTAAGAGTCGGAGCCAGCAAGACCCTACTGGACAAACATCCGGAAAAGGAACGAGCCATTTGGACTCGACGAGGTGACTGGTCTGGACAAATATGCGAATCAGCGAGCCAGGCTTCACTCGATCCTGACGCTATTTCAATGGCGCTGACGCAATTCAAAATCAAGAATCCAACGCAAAGTGAGCAGATTGATTCATGGGATGTTACCACCTTTCTCAACAAGGTCAGACTTACGATCCAGGGATCATTAACCAATACAGCTATCCTGCTGCTCGGAAAGATTGAGGCGGCAACCTTGCTCTCTCCCGCCGTTGCCAAGATCTCGTGGCTTCTCAGGGATGATAAAAACCGTGATCTCGATTATGAACATTTTGGCCCGCCATTTATTTTAACCGTAGACCGTGTGTTGAAGAAAATTCGTAATCTGATCTTGCGGACTCTACCGAGCGGGACGCTATTTCCCCAGGAAATCACACAGTATGACTCGTGGGTAATTCGTGAAGCCCTGCACAATTGCATAGCGCATCAGGACTACACTATGGGAGGACGAATCAATTTAATAGAAACTCCCAACGCCCTCCGCCTAACGAACGTCGGCAGTTTTCTGCCGGGTAACGTTGAAAAAGTAGTCTATGAAGACGCTCCGTTGGAAATATATCGGAACTCTTTCCTGGCGGACGCTATGGTAAGCCTCAATATGATTGATACGCAGGGTGGCGGTATCAAGAGGATGTTTCGAACTCAAATGAAGCGATTTTTCCCGCTGCCGGATTATGACCTGTCTGAACCAAATAGAGTAGCTGTAACTGTGCGGGGAGAAATTATGGATGAGCAGTACAGTCGTTTACTAATGGAAAGAGCGGACCTGGATCTAAGAGAGGTCATGTTACTCGACAAGATTCAAAAGCGAATTACAATTAGCCGTCAGGAGCACGCACAGCTAAAGGCCGCCGGCCTGGTTGAAGGCCGTTATCCCCATTTGCTGATAGCAGGGCAGGTCGCAAAATTGACCGGTCATGAGGCAAAACACATTAGGGAGAGAGGACTAAACAAACAACATTATTTGGCCTTGATCATCGAACTGATTCGAGAGCATGGTCCTATCGGCCGCAGCAAAATAAACGATTTGCTGCTGGATAAGTTGCCAGAGGTTTATAACAAAAAACAAAAAGTGGACAAGATTCACAATCTTCTGACCGAACTCAAGCGGAAAAACGTGATTCGTAATATTGGCACCAGAGCCAGGCCCGAATGGGAACTGATAAAAGGAAATACCAATTAACAAAGGAAATATAATTTAACAAAGGATATTCTGAGGTCATGCAAGTCCACCTCATTGTTTATATTACGGATTTTCATTGTTGAAAATTACGAAGCAAAATCGAACTTAAACAAAGAATTTAACAAAGCCCAGCATAGCCGGAACCTGATAACTTCAAGAGGGTGACAAGCGATGCCCAGCGATACCACTGAAAAAGCATTGGAGAGCCTTATTGTTAAAGGCTTATGCACTGAGGGGGGCTATGTCCAGGGGGACCGGGATGATTACGACCGGGATCATGCCGTTGATTTGCCAAAATTGCTAGAATTTCTGAAGGCGACGCAACCAAAGAGTTTTAGTCAACTGGGGCTTGAAACGGATGGCCCGTCTCGAACGAAATTTCTCGCCAGGCTTCAGGGCGAAATAACAAAACGGGGTATTACCGATGTGCTTAGAAAGGGCGTCCAGCATGGTCCGGCGTCAGTAGATTTGTTTTATGGAACAGCCTCTCCTGAAAACCTGAAAGCCAAAGAGCTTTTTGCGGTAAACATTTTCAGTGTCACACGTCAACTTCGATACAGCAAGGATGAGAGCCAGTTGGCGCTTGATTTTTGTATATTCATTAACGGCCTGCCTGTCACCACATTTGAACTGAAAAACAACCTGACGAAACAAACCGTCGACGACGCTATCCAGCAGTATAAGCGAGACCGCAATCCCCGCGAACTCCTGTTCCAGTTCGGTAGATGCCTGACGCACTTTGCAGTTGATGATCAGGAGGTTTGGTTCTGCACAAGTCTGAGAGCTGGCGATTCCTGGTTTCTTCCGTTCAACAAGGGTTGGAACGACGGCGCAGGTAATCCGCCAAATCCATCGGGAATCAAGACTGATTACCTGTGGACTGAGATTCTTGACCGCAAGAGATTAACAGAGATCATTGAAAATTATGCTCAGGTTATAGCGGATAAAAACGAGAAGACCGGTAAAAAGAGGAAAACTCAAATATTCCCAAGGTATCATCAACTCGATGTGGTCACGAAATTGTTGCGAGATTCAAGCGTAAACGGGGCGGGTCGCAGATATCTGATTCAGCATTCGGCAGGTAGTGGCAAGAGCAACTCGATCGCATGGCTGGCTCATCAACTTGTAGGATTGACCAAGCACAGTAAGCCTATCTTTGACACGGTGATAGTGATCACAGACCGAAAAGTGCTGGACAGGCAGATAAGGGATACAATCAAAGATTTTGCACAGGTAAAGGCAATAACGGGGCACGCTGAAAGGTCCGAGGATCTGAGAAAATTCCTGGCAGGCGGCTAGAAAATTATTATTACCACAGTGCAGAAATTCCCGTTCATTTTGGATCAAATTGGAAGTTCTCACCGTAGCCGAACTTTCGCTATTCTTATTGATGAGGCTCATTCAAGCCAGGGTGGGCGAACTTCAGCGAAAATGAACATTGCGCTTTCGGAACATGGCGCGGAAATCGAAGACGAAACTACGGAAGACAAGATCAACCAGATAATGGAAGCAAGAAAAATGCTGCCAAACTCGAGCTATTTCGCATTCACTGCTACGCCGAAAAATAAAACGCTCGAAGTGTTTGGGGATCCCTGGCCTGAGGGGGACGTGGTTAAACACCGCCCATTTCACAGTTACACCATGAAGCAGGCGATCCAGGAGGGGTTTATTCTGGATGTCCTTAAAAACTATACTCCCGTTGACAGCTATTACCATCTAGCTAAAAAGGTGGAGGATGATCCGGAGTTTGACGTCAAGAAGGCCCAGAAGAAATTACGGCGGTTTGTGGAATCTAATGAACACGCCATTAGGGAAAAAGCTGAGATTATGGTGGATCACTTTCTTGGGCAGGTGGTGGCTAAACAAAAAATTGGCGGCAAGGCCAGGGCAATGGTCGTCACGGGCGGTATACACAGGGCGATTCAATATTTTCATGCGATCAGAGATTATCTCGGGGAGCTAAAAAGCCCATGGCAGTGCATTGTCGCCTTCTCAGGGGAACATGAATATGGAGGATCGAAAGTTACGGAAGCAACCCTGAACGGCTTTGCCAGTAATCTTATAGCTGATCGTTTTCGGGAAACGCCATATCGTTTCCTGATCTGTGCGGACAAGTTCCAGACAGGGTATGACGAACCATTGCTGCATACGATGTTTGTAGACAAACTGCTTTCCGGCATAAAGGCGGTTCAGACGTTGTCAAGGTTAAACAGGGCGCATCCACAGAAACACGATACCTTTGTCCTGGATTTTCAAAATGACGCCGACACGATGCGTTTGGCTTTTGAACCCTATTACAGGACCACAATTCTTAGCTCCGAGACAGACCCGAACAAGCTGCATGACCTAAAAGCCGATCTGGACGGCTACCAGGTATATGATAACGCTAAAATAGATCTACTTGTGGAGTTGTATCTCAATTGTGCTAGTCGTGAGAAGCTAGATCCGATTCTTGACTCATGCGTAGAGAATTTCGTTGAAGGCCTCGATGCAGATGGACAGGTAGATTTTAAGGGAAAAGCAAAAGCCTTTGTCCGGACTTACGGTTTCCTGGGGTCTATCCTGCCGTATACCAACGCAAGTTGGGAAAAGCTTTCGACATTTTTGAATTTCCTCATTCCCAAGTTGCCTGCGCCGGTAGAAGACGATTTGTCGAGAGGAATCCTTGAGGCCATCGACATGGAGAGTTACCGTGTCGAGGTAAAATCAGCGTTGTCAATAGAACTGAACGACCAGGATGGCGAGATTGATCCGGTACCTACGAGCAGAGGAGGAAGCGCTTATGAGGCCGAGATGGATCGATTGAGTAATATTGTCCGGGAATTTAACGATCATTTTGGAAACATTGACTGGAAGGATGAGGACAAGATCCGAAAGGTCATCGCTGAAGAAATCCCAGCCAAGGTGGCCGCTGACATAGCTTATCAAAACGCTATGAAAAACTCGGATATTCAGAACGCCAAATATGAACATGATCAAGCATTGAAACGGGTAATTGTAGACATGGTTGCAGATCACACGCAGTTATACAAGGAATTCAGCGACAACGACAGGTTTAAGAAGTGGTTGTCTGACACCATTTTTGGGGTGACTTTTGTGCCCGGTGAGAAGGTGGGAGAGGCGAGGCAGTAACGGCCAGTGACATACCCGGAAAATGGCAGTCGTACGCTTGAAAGATGTTTAGACCATTGAGGGGATGAATTTGCCTGACAAGAGATATGGTGAGAAGAAAAATGATTGATGACGCGCCAACAATTGAGCCATTTTTGCTAAATAAGGCCATAGAACCTTTGAGTCGGGATGACCAAGAAAAACTCTTGGAAATAGAACAACTGAAGATCGATGACTTCAAGGAAGAAGACGTGAGAGCGGACATCATTGAGCCCCTCGTTCGTATACTAGGTTATCGTAAAGGGCAAAGATTCTCGGTGGATAGAGAGAAGGAAATTAAATTTTTAGGTACAAACAAGTTTATCGACTTCAGCCTGATACTTTGGAAAAAGGACTTTTGGTTGATAGA
>JAZDKD010000245.1:0-12313 GCA_043803345.1 Pseudomonadota bacterium | reverse complement strand
GTGACCGAATATACATTTAACCTAGGGAACGCTAGCTAGCCTAGACTTGAGTTACAGGCTCAAAAGCATAAAATACCCTGTCAATCAACACCACGTCCCGACCAAATTCTTGAGGCACAGGATCAACTTGAAAAACCGCCAACTTCACTTGATCACCAGCTTTCAGCTGTCCCTGCTTGCAATTAATTACTCGAACAAAAAGAGTTTTTTTGTCCTGTAAGTTCACTAGAGCATGGATCAGAGGCGGTGATCCAAAGCCAAGCGGAACCCCTACCGCTTCTTCCGTTAATTCAATCACAGTGCCAACTGAAGGCCAATCTATCCATTCCATGTCGCTGCTGTAGCATTCTGGGCAAATGACTCTTGGAGGAAATGGTTCGAAACCACATGCTTTGCATCTTCTGGTGGTAAAGCGGCCTGATTTTAGAAATTCATAAAACTCGTATATCTGGTTGAACTCTTTGGATTGTTGAGGGAACAAATCCATAGTGATCATATACTTTCCGTCAAGCACTGAAATCCCTGGAACACTCATGAAGCCTCCTTTCCGTATATTACTACCGTATTGCCAGCGATGAACCCACTGAGATTGTGGGTCAGTCCTATAGAAGCGTCGGGGACCTGTTGGATAGCATCGCCGCGAAGCTGTTTTGTCACCTCTATTCCCTGCCTGATACCAGTTCCACCAAATGGGTGGCCACATCCCAAGAGTCCCCCATCGGTGTTAGTTGGAACTTGTCCTCCGAAGTCATTTTCGCCAGCAGCGATGAATTCGCCACCTTCACCTTTCTTGCAGAATCCCAGATCTTCCATCTCAATGATTTCCGAAATCGTGAAACAATCGTGGGTCATTGCAACATTCACATCTTTTGGCTCCACTCTTGCTTTTTTGTATGCTTGATCCGCAGCAATCTTGAGAGATTCCCAAGTTGTCCAATTTGGCATGTTCGCGGACATGCTGTGGACAGCGGCTTGCCCTGCCCCTCTCAAGTAAACCAACGGTTTGTCGGTCAGGAGCCTTGCCTTGTCCTCACATGCAAGAACTAGACACGCAGCCCCATCCGTTATCGGACAGCAATCATACAAGCTCAAGGGTGGTACAATCATTTTAGCGTTGACCACTTCTTCCATCGTAACCGGCGTTTGGAACTGAGCTTTTGGATTCAAGGCTGAATTTCGCCTATTTTTCACCGAAACTTGGGCCAAGTGCTCCTTCTTCGTGCCGTATTGCTTCATGTGAAGTTTTGCAACCATGGCAAAAACAGGCGGGGGAAGGCCCAATCCTTGAGGACCGTCCCAGTCATGATCTACCGAGGCCAATTCGCTATAGAAAACCTCCCACCTTTGTGGCGTATGGAGTTTCTCGCCGCCTGCCACCATTACTACATCGGCTTGGCCGGCCTTGATTAAAGCAAAAGCCAAGATTATGGCGGAACTACCACTGGCGCATAAGAGTTCAACACGAGCACAAATATTCTTGGGCTTAATGCCCAGGTATTCTGCAACCATTGGAGCGAGATGAGTTTGGTATGAAGTACGTTCTGTATAAGCGGAAGCTACTAATAAACCATCTATGTCTTTTGGATTAAGGGCGGGGTTGTCGTCGTAACAGGCCTTGCCGGCTTCCTGAAAAAAATCTCTCTGGTTGCCATTTCTGACTCCCCACTTTGACATACCACCCGCGACTACGCAAACATTACGGTCCATCTCCGGATACCTCCACATTGACAAATGTAAACCAAGGTGAAATGTTCAAATGAAGTTGATCTGGCTCGTAGAACTAGTTAGTTAACATACGTCCGATCAACATTCTCTGAACTTCTGAAGTGCCTTCTACGATTTGTAACAGTTTACAACTCTTGTAGTAACGGGACACTGCATATTCCTCCATAAAACCGTACCCACCGTGTATGTGCAGTGCGTCGCTCGCCACCTTCTCAAGCATTTCCGAAGCGAACAATTTGGCTGAACACGCCTCAAAAGAGTGTTCACGACCTTGGTCTTTTAGCCAAGCAGCCCTTACATACTGATTTCTGCCCAATTCGATGTTAACCGCCATGTCGGCAAGCTTGAACTGTATAGCTTGATGTTTAAAAATGGGCTGACCAAACTGTATACGCTCTTTTGCGTAGCTTAAGGCAGCGTCCAGGCATGCTTGGGCTAGGCCGACCGCTGCCGCTGCTACCCCTATTCTACCTGTCTGGAGAACCGCCAAGTGTTGAGCAAATCCACGGGTAGGGTCACCCAAAAGGTTGTCCTTGGGGATTATGCAATTGTCTAGTATTACTTCATGGGTAGGAGAGGAGTTCCATGCTAGTTTTCGATACTTTTTACCTAGTTTGAATCCTGGAGAATCTTTTGGAACTATGAACGTAGATATAGTATCTCCGTTTTGATTCCTGCCAGTTTTCGCGGCTACCAAAAGAACAGATGAGTTATCAAACCCTATATTAGTAATAAACTGTTTGGTCCCATTTATTACCCAGTCGTCACCCGTAAGAGTGGCTGTGGTTCTCAGAGCAGCGGCATCTGACCCTGAATCTGGCTCAGTCAGACCGAAAGCCCCAATGACTTTTCCCTCAGCGATAGGCGTCAACCAGGTCTTTTTCTGTTCATCTGAACCAAAGACGAAGATCTCCTGCCCCACAACAGACGTAGTGATATCCAAAAGACCACCTAGGGTGACATCTCCTCGCGCGATCTCCTCGATGCAGATAGAAGTTCCTACCCAATCACCACCACTACCACCGTATTCTTCAGGAAATGGGATGCCCATCATCCCTAATTTCGCCATTTGATCTATAATGTCGTATGGGTATTCTCCCGTTCTTTCCATATCTTCGGCACGAGGAGCTATGACTTCCCTGGCAAATTCGCGTGCGGTGTCACGTATCATCTTGTGTTCATCGGTCAAATCAAGATCCATTTATTTGTTCTCCTCAAAGTGAGCATAAATTATTATTTATGAACTGTTAGCACTGTTACCCCTGCTCATATTAGTTTACTTGCCCGCCATTCGTACGGACGCGTCCAATCTGATGTTCGTGCCATTCAGATAAGGGTTCTCGATAATATGTTTAGCCAGCATTGAAAATTCATCCGGTTTACCAAAACGCCGCGGGAAGGGGATCATAGATGTCAGTGATTCCTTGACTTTTTCGGGCAAGCCACCTGCCATTGGAGTTTCAAAGATGCCAGGAACGATGGTCAAGACACGAACTCCGAATTCAGCAAATTCACGAGCCGCAGGAAGAGTCATTCCGGCTACCGCCGCCTTAGAGGCGCTATACGCTGTTTGACCGATTTGACCTTCAAACGCCGCTATGGACGCCGTATTAATGATCACCCCTCTCTCGTTGTCCTCACCGGGAGAATTTTGAACCATTTTTTCCGCTACAAATCTCATCACATTAAAAGTGCCAATTAGATTGATATCTAATACTCGAGTAAAATGGTCCAACGGCATGATTCCTTTTTTACTGAGTATTTTCTCGGCAGTCCCGACTCCTGCGCAATTAATTGCTATATGGATAGCGCCGAAGGATGAGACTACTTTTTCAACTGCGTCTCTCACCGATTGTTCATTTGACACGTTTGTCTTACAAAAAATGACGCATGGTTGAAGTTCAGAAGAAATCGTTTTGCCCTTATCCTCATCCAAATCCAAGATCGCTACATTTGCGCCTTCTTTGACCAAAGCTCTGACACAAGCTTCTCCGAGACCCGACGCTCCTCCTGTGACGACCGCCACGTGTTTAGCTATTTCCATAGTTCTTTCCTCCTGATGCCAGGGCAATAGCCCTGGAAGATCACAAGCTTAATTTTGCCACAACGGAAAAGAGAGATGCCAATCATGAACCTTCTATGACGATCAAAGGCCCATGATCCCAAACATCGTCTCTCTCTGACTCTGTAACGCCGCCATGACGAGGGTCCTTCGGTATGAGCGCCGCAAGGCCGCCATATGTTCGTTCAGACCTAACGCCATGCAGCGATGTTACTAGTCCAAAACGAAATAGTATTGGATCCAAATCACACTTCACGTAATGCCAAATGTAGAACCCACGGCATATTTCTTCATGTGGACCAGTAAGATTTTATCTTATTTCTAAATCCGTCTTTGCTCTTCGTCTTTGAGTTCCCTACGTAGAACCTTACCCACTTTGGATTTTGGTAACATATCTCTGAACTCGATATACTCTGGTATCTTGTATGGAGCGAGTCTGTTGCGACACCACTTTGTCAGGTCATATCCGGTAATCCCTTTGACATCATCCTTCAAAACGACAAACGCTTTGATTCTCTCTCCGACCTTTTTATCTGGAATACCAACCACGCAAGAGGCCAGTACGACCGGGTTTGCCTGTAACGCTGCTTCGATTTCCGACGCGGCGATCCTGTAACCTTTGTGCTTGATCATGTCGACGGATCTGTCCATGAAATAAACCCAGTTGTTCTCGTCAATTCTAACCATGTCCTTTGTTCGGTACCATAGCTGTCCGTCAAGCTTCACAAAGCATCGCTCGGTTTCGTCAGGTTTGTTCCAATAGCTGGTAACCATATATTCAGAGGCTACAAGCAACTCCCCACCTGCATCCAATGGCGCTAGCTCCAAAGAAATTGGATCGACCAATTTAATTTCTTTACCTGGCAGTAATTTCCCACAACTCCCTTCGGGAGCTTCTTCATTCGCAGGAGTTAATGCTACCCCAGCGCACGTTTCAGTGGCCCCGTATCCCTGTGAGATTTTTACACCACTTCTTTGTCTCCACTTCTTCTCTATTTCAGAAGCTAGAACGTCACCTGCGCAGAAACAGTATTTCAACGAACTTATGTCGTAGCGCTCTGATCGTTTGTGTTCCAGTATCATCCTGTAGAGCTGGGGTACCCCAAAGAGGGATGTGGCTCTATACATCTGAATATGGTCCAACATGCCATCTAGCTGAACTCTCGGTAATAGTACGCACATGTCACCTGTCAGAATCCCACCGATGGCGAGGGCTTGGCCAAGCGCATGAAATAATGGGGCTCCCGAGATTAATACGTCTTCACCAAGTGGTATTACAGTTTCACTCATGGATCTCTGCATCAGGCAGCTACTGAGAAGATTTTGGTTTGAAAAGGGCACACCTTTTGGGTATCCCGTGGTTCCACCCGTATAGAGCATTTCCACCATGTCCTCACCATTAACTGCGAAATTCTCATAGGGAGGTAATGAAGAAGAGCTCTGGATGAGCTTCTTGAAGGAAAAATTTGAGCCGGTAAGATTGTATCTTCCCTCTGGGACCGTGTTGAACGCCCATCCCAAAAGTCTCTTCCACATAGGAAGCAGCTCCACGAGGTTGGTCACTATTATCCTTTTCAATTTTGTTTGCTCAGATATCTCCTCTACGTAGCCGAAATTAGTGTCCAGACAAACAATCGTCTCTGCGCCAGAATCGTTAACAAGGTAAATTAGGTCTATAGGGGTGTATATAGGACTAATAGGAACAGGCGCCACGCCTATGCGTAACATACCAAACCAGGAAATTAACCACTGCGGTGTATTCGAAAGATATAAAACAGCGGTATCCCCTTTCCTTAGCCCCATATCGTACAAAGAGGCCGCAAAACGCTCAATCAACTCGTGAATCATGCTATAGGTCCAAACTGTTCCAAGATAGGCAATGGCTGGTTTGGAACCGTTTGTCCTTGCTGTTTCTTCAAAGCGGCCGTAAACAGTGTTGAAGGTTTTGTTCTGTCCCAACCTAGACATCCTTTTACACTCCAAAATATGCTGATCGGACTTCCGAATTATTAGATAATTCACTCCCACTACCAGCAAGAGCAAGCATGCCATGTTCCAAGATGTATCCACGATGAATATGCGGTAAAATTGGTCTGGCAAATTGTTCAGTAATTACGACAGTGATATCTCGACGGTTGATATCCCGTATTGTGGACACCAGGCTGGATTGAATAACAGGGGCCAGACCCAGCAAAGGCTCGTCTAGAAGCAATAGGCGTGGTCTTGCCATGAGTGTCATGCCGACTATAAGCATTTGTTGCTCTCCACCACTAAAAAATCCAGCTTTCCTCTTTTTCAGTTTTGCCAGAAGAGGGAAGATCTCGTATACGGTATCGATTGTTTTCTTGATTTCCGAGTTTTTCTGAAGGTAGCCCGCTATCTTGAGGTTCTCTTCGGCGTCGCTGTCTCTAAAAACAGGATGTCTTTCGCGGCTTAACACAATCCCTCTTTTTACCCGTTCCCGTGGACGGAGTTTTATTATATTTTCTCCTTCAAATTGAATTTCACCCTGAATAGTAATCCTTACGCCACCTTTACGCTTTTCTTTAACCCTTTTGTCTTCCATCAGGCCGGCAATTGTGTTCATTAACGTGGTTTTCCCTGCGCTGTTTGATCCTAGAACTCCGACAAACTCTTTATCTTGGACCTCCATGTTGAAATCATTTAGAGCTAGGGCGTTCTCGTAGAAAACCATTAGATTCTTTACTTCGAGCTGAACTCCCATCCGATCACTCCTCTGACCCCAAGTAAGCTGATTTGACGACCTCGTTTTTCATTACCTCCGCCGGTTTGCCATCCGCGATCAGAACCCCGAAATTTAACACTATTACTCGATCAACAACCCGAAATAACTCCTTTAATCTGTGTTCGACCATGATGATGGCTTTTTGGGAAGCCTTGAGTTTTTCGATGATCGGAAGCGTGGCGGCTACTTCAGACATGCTCATGCCGGAGAATAACTCATCTAATATTACAAGATCCGCACGCAAGGCGAGGCATCGAGCCAGTTCGAGTCGTTTTAGGTATCCGTGAGGCAGGCTGTTAGCCATTTTGTACGGCACTGATGAGTCACGTTCAAAACCGACTTCTTCAAGGAGATCGATGGCGATGTCGTCTCTTTCGCCATATTGACCACCTCTGAATTTCTTAACTCTGTTAGAACAAAGTGGAATTATTACATTCTTGAAAGCGGGCAGGTGGTCAAAAGCCTTTGCCATCTGGAAGGTCCTAGCGATGCCGCGATTGGATATCACATAAGGCCTCTTGCCGGTTATGTCTTCTCCTTGGAATACAATCGATCCTGAAGAAGGTTTTACAAACCCAGTAATCAAATTGACCAAGGTGCTCTTACCAGAACCGTTGGGCCCGATAACTCCGATAAATTCCGACTTGTTAAGACAGAAGCTGATGTCATGCAGTGCGACTATTCCACCAAATCTCTTGGAAAGCTTATTTACCTCAAGAATACACCCAGACCGCATTGTTTTACTCCGTCTCTACCCATCTCTCATACTGGTGGTACTTTCGAGCCAAATAGTGAAAAATACCTTCCGGTAGGGAGACAACGAATATGACCATCAAGAAACTGTAAAAAACGATTCTCCATGAGCCAAAAGCCCTCAAACTCTCACACAGTGGAACCAGGATGAAAGATCCTAAGAGCGCTCCAGCAAAACCGCCAGGCCCGCCAAGAACAGACGCCGCAACCGGAAGAACCGAATTGTCCATAGCAAATGCCGACATCCCGACGAATCTGTAGTAATGAGTCATGAATGCGCCGGCAAACGCGGCAGCTGCGGATCCAACAAAAAGAGCCTGCGTCTTGTACCAATAAGTGTTAATTCCGCCTGCCATGACAGCTTGGTCATTGTCCAATATCGCACTCAAGATTAGGCCGTAGTCTGTATCCATCAGCCTGCGGAACCCAAAAAAACAGATGAACAATCCTGCAATTATCAGATATGTGGCCACCCATGGGTTTGGTAGAGGTGACAATCCGCTTAATCCCTCCATGCCCTGAAAAATTCCTGTGGCCTCAATCAGTGCACGGAATATGAGGGGTAAGACAAACGTGACCATCGCAAAATAAACTCCTCGCAATCTCAAGACAGGCAAGAGCAAAATACTAGAGAGGAGCCCCCCAACCAAAGTTGCAACCGGGATAGTTACATAGGGTGGCAGTCCGAAATAATGGTTTAATACGCCTGCGGAATACCCTCCCATCCCAAAAAATAAACTTTGCCCCAGCGAAAACATCCCAGCGGATGCAATAAAATCCCAACTCATGGCGAGAATGGCAATTACACAGGTGATGACAAGCACTTTATTCCAGTACTCATCCAGAACCAAAGGAAGAAGAAGTATTCCAAAGACAAGTAGTGCTCGTGGGAACACCAAATACAATGCCTCTTTATACGAAGTAAGGGAATAAATGGTATCCGATCTTGCTTTTATACATCGATCGAGTCTTTCTTTACGGCGTTTTGATGATTCAGAACTTTCCTTGAATTTCCAAATCATAACATCCTCTTTTTCAATAACTTTTGAAAAATGCCCTATGCCTAGGTCACCGACCTATTCAGGAGCTTGTTGTGTGCTGAACTCATTGCCAGTTTATTCTTCATGAAAATATCTGGCGTTTATGAGGTGGAAACCTGTGGTCCGCCTCACTTTGTATTATTTGAAAAGGTGTTCATCCTGCCTACTTGAACAAGTTGTCGAGAAAAAACCGTATTCTTTTAGAATTAGCGTTTCTTAATCTATCTTTGCCCCGGGTCCTAAACCCAAATGGGGGACTGGTTTTGTCGCTAACAATTACTGTTGCAGACGGCTGATGAATTAGACCCTTTCTTCAAGTTCCTTGGAGCTGCCAAAAAGACCTGACGGCTTAAGGGCTAATATCAAGACGATTGATACAAGCGTCACAACCAGACTATAAAGTGGAGAAAAATATGTTGAGAAGATCATTTGTAAAAAACCAAATATCAGACTTGCCACAATGATACCCAACGTGCTTTCAAGACCGCCGACGATGCCTACAGCAAGCACTAGGATCAGAACATTGCTTCCATCCTCAACCGAAAGCAATGAAAGTGGCACTATTGAGATTGCGGCAAGAGCCGCTAGGGACGAGCCGATGTAGAAACTAGCCATGGCAGTTCGTTCAGGCTCAATGCCAAATGCAAGAGCGGTTTCCTCGTCTTGCGCTATGCCCCTAAAAGCTAGACCGAGTTTAGTGTGATGCGTAAATATCCATAATAAGAGGAGCAAGATTATTCCTAGACACAAGATTATTAAGCGCTGAAAGTCTATGTAAACCTCAAAAATTTCCACGCTGCCATCTACAAAAACCGGAAGTTTGTAGCTATGGCCACTCAGGCCGAGGCTTCGATAGAGTTCTAGTAAGCCAGTCCCGAGTCCAAAAGTAACGACAATTTCGGACAGAGGAATACCCCTTACCCTATACAACACAAACCTGTACACGCAGACACCGACTATTCCGGTAATCAAAACGGACATTACAATTGATAAGGGGTACCAAAGTCCGAATGAATTGACAAAGTGCCAACATAGGTAGGCGCCAGTAACGTAAATAGCTCCATAAGCAAAATTGGCAATCCCGCTGATACCAAACGTTAGGCTGAATCCAAGGGCCATCAGCACCAACATACAACTGTTTACCATGCCGTAAATAAACATTCCCATCATGGTCTGTTCCTTTGTAGCTCAGTTTATCAGCAGATTGAGACATCGATTGACGCTGTCACGGGTCTTCAGGTGCCCTACTTCTTTTTCATCCATTCGGGAAGCTGTATTTTTCCGGTTGCGGCCACCGGTGGGTAAACTGCAACACGTATCCCCGGGTCTTGCCACTGAAAGACTATGGCCAGAGCATCCTCCGCTGGGTTTGTTCCAAAAACCACCTGGTGGTCCTTTGCGAACCTGACTCGACCGATAGCACCCTTCCTGTCAGTTTTTTCCAGTTCAGCGACAACTTTGTCGGGATCAAGGGTCCCAGCACGCTCTATGGCTTCCTTTAACACATAGACTGCGTCATAGGTTGCGCCTGTACCGTGAGATGCTTCCGGTGGTTTTTTGAACTTCTGCTTGTAAGCGGCATAAAACGTTTCTGACTCTGGAATAACTTTAAGTGGCATGCAACCGGCCTCTACCAGATTCACAATCCCCTTGACCTTCCCGTTGTGAATTTTCCATATATCCTCGCCGCAAAGAGCCGGTAACAGTCCTGTAACTACCGCCGGGACTTTCATCGTACGCCATTGATCGGCAAAAGTTACCACTGAGGGCATGCTGGAAATAAATACAATGACTTGGGTCTGTGAATTCTTGATCTTAAGAAGTGTACTGGAGAAGTCCGTAGTGCTTTTTGGGAAAGTTTGATCACCGGTAACTGTCCAATTTTGAGATTTCAGCCATTCAGCCGTTTTGCCTGCAATCGCCTTAGCCCATAGAGCCTCCTCAATGACGAAAAAAGCTTTATTCAGGCCGAAGTCCTGATTAATAAGCTTTAATGCGCCCAAATAACTCTTGGCAAATGATGGAGCATCGTAACAGAGTCGAAAACAGTACTTGTAGGCATCATAATTTTCTAAAATTTTCTCCTGCAATTTTGGGCTCATGGGAATAGTGGCAAGGTATGGCAACTTGTGTTTGGATGTAATGTCCATGCTAGCCAAGAGAGCTTCGGAGGAAAAAAAACCAGCTACAATCGCATGGGGTTTATGTTGCAGAATCAGTTTCTCATAAGCCATCAAGGCTTCACTGACCGGAATGCCGGGTTCTGAATCTCTGGTGTCGGCCGTCACAAGTTTCAAAGGCCGCGTCTCATTGCCAACCTTCACTCCCCCTTTTGCGTTGATCTCTTCAATTGCCAGTTCGGCTGCATTTTTGGACTCATATCCCTCCAGATACCCTAAAGATGTTGGTAGCCCAAGAATAATAGGATCGTCACCGGCGCAGGCCGGAACAACGCAAATCCAAAGCAGCAAGATCCAGCAGATACCCAAGAATCGTCTGATTTTCATCACAGCCTCCTTTGATATTAATGCCTTCCCGCAAACTCATATCTGACAGGTGAATCCGTAATTCCTATTAGTTTACAAGTGAATTGTCCCAGTGCTTGCGCCTAGCGGTTTATCGATAGGCTATGTCACGTCCAACTATTTCGACCATGTCTTTTGTGACCTTCTCGATCTGGGCACCCATGAACATTGGAACTATCTGCGCCTCGTGCCATGAGAAATCACTCGAATTAAGCGCACCGGCGATATTTGGTTGATAACAACTGTTGCAATGCCTATGATTTCACGTTCATGCAGTTATCCTTTTTGACGCCATCTCCCGAGCCGTTTTCCGTTTTATTAACGGCCCCAGATGAAATACCTTTGCAAAAGATTTCCATGGCCAGATTGAGAGTAGGCTTTAGATGGTCTTTTCTTGGATCGAACATTTTCTTGCTCTCTTCCCACAGCACGAGCCCACTGAACATAGCCCAGACGATGTCTACCAAAGCCACTGACTGATGATTTTCAAAGGAGCCTTCCCGAATTCCCGCTGCAATTATGCTCGATAAAGGTGACAGAGTTTGGGAAAGAATGCCGTTTATCATCTGGATTGTCTCTGCAGATAGATTCTGAAGAGTCTCGCTTGCTTGAAGATGCAAGACATTTCTCATCATCAAAGGATCAAACTCGTAAACTTGGTAAAGAACATCACTGAGTGCTTTGACTTTTTCCGGCGCTGTCAACGCCCTGTTGTCTGCAAGTGTCTGAACCTGTTGTTGCATGAACTTCTGTAATTCCACGTTTATCGTGGCGTAAAGTTCATCTTTGCTGCTGAAATAAAGGTAAAGAGTCCCGCTGGAGAGTTCAGCTTCCCTAGCTACGTCTTCCATCGTGGCTCCGGAAAATCCCTTGTCCAAAAAAACTTTTTTCGCAGCGCTAATAATTTGTTTCCTGCGACGTTTTCGCTGGACTAAACGCTCACGCTCTTTTCTCTCTTCTATCCCCATATTGGGATCTCCGAATAATGTTTATTACAATAAATACATTTCTGTTACTAAACTAACATCAGTGTAATGAATATAATTCAGTTGTCAAGAAAAATGTTTCAACGTTTGTTTGAAAAAATGAAAGCGGTATAACGGTTAAGGGTTGATCTAAATTGATCAAATCGGAAAGAGCGCTAAGAAAGAGAACATTCTGTCCAACGCTCATGGCGAGAAGCGCCACAACGAAGGATGAAAATGGTGGGCGCTATGGCACAGTTTGTTTAGCCGAGTAAAATTTGCGACATTTGATTAGATTTTGTGGAGGCCAATGATGACAATCAGAAAGTTATATTCCGCAATAATTTTCTCAGTTTTGTTCCTATTTCTATCCTTCCAAATATGCTTTTCCAGTGACTTGACTCTTAATAATACGCCTGTTCAGGTGTATTTCAGTCCTTTTGGCGGATGCACGCAGGCTATTGTCAAAGAGATCGGTAACGCCAAGAACCAAATAC
>JAZDKD010000244.1:0-3328 GCA_043803345.1 Pseudomonadota bacterium | reverse complement strand
TTCCAGTCTTTTCTGTTGCAGAACCAAAGATGCGGATAAATGCGGCGGCATGTAATTAGCGGTTCTGTATCTCGCAACTACTTGGGATAGGAGATCAGCCGTGTGTGACGATGGCTCGTAGTTTAATTTGAATTTGAATTCATCTTCATCGTTCAAGGAATCCGGCTTGGCGCCCCATATGACATTTTGAAGGATTATTTGGTAGAAGTGGGAATGCTTCTTCTCATCAGTCAGGTCCTTGAACTTATATATCTTCATCTTTCTCCAAGGCTAACGCTTGGATCAGCCGCCTCTTGAAGAGGTCGGCTGCATCCGGTAGTTATGCACTCAAAATGGTTGTTCTTTATTCCTGCTCCGGAGGTTCATATTCTGGCTCAGTCCATATGAATGGAATCGCTACGTCTCCGAGCTTGTCTGCTGGCTTAAGGTAGAATTCAGAGAAGAATTCATAACTCGAATGAATAAGGCCAAAGACGAACTGAACAGTAAAAACATACAGAAATCGGATCAGAAAGAACGTAGTCGCCAGGGAGAGTACCAACGCCTTGATAGGGAATGTCCATGTTGGCTGCAAAGCTACCGCTGTTATTGCAAGAATAAAAACAACAGAAACTGCTCCCAAACTCTGCCTACCGATGCTAGCTCGGCCTCTGTAAAGAAACCCGCCGAGCAATATTATCGGCCCGGTTGCTGCTGTCCACCAACCGACCGCAGGGATAGAGATACCAACACACAAAAGAAGAAGCGGTATATCAATGATCGACAGTATGCGAAGTAAGCCAAGCCGACCACTCATAGGGCGATTCACGAGGGCCTGAAGTTTTTGTGGGTCTGCTTTCACAAGAAACTGGCGCCAAACTGCAGCGTCGATCATTATTGTCACCTTGCCATCTAACTGGCTTTGGATGATGTTTTTGTACTCATCACGTGAAATCGTCATTAATCAAGTCCTCTGATCGCCGCGTTTAGGGGCTAAACTCTTGTTTTCTCTATACACAGAATATTGCGCTCGCCAAATTCTATGTCATTGTTGACCAACAGGTCTGGATGTACTTTGGGGTCGAATCCGGCCTTTATTATTGTCCCTTTGTATTTGTCACCATTGATCTGCGTGATTTTAACCGTAAAACTCTCGCCATTAGAAGACAATAGCGCTTCATCGTCGATATCAATTGTTTTGGATGCCAACTTCTTTGACATAGCAGAGTAAAGAATCGCCCCTTGTCGTTGGTCAAGCTTCATAATCTGTTCCTCCTTTTTTTGTTGCATAACAAAAAGCTCAGCCAGAGGCGGGCGCCGTTTCCCGCCGATTGGCTGCAGCGGCTGGTTCGGTCATGCCGGTGTCAAGTGAACGAGTTTCTGGATTCTCAGTGTAGTAACCTACCGACATCTCGCTCCTTATTGTAGCTTTCAGCTTGCTGATGAGAACAGGCTTCCTTTCCTTGATTTGTTTTCGTTCTGCGCGTCCCGTTTCATCTGAGTAGTGTTCAATACGGCTTTGATAATCGATGACGTATTGGTGCCCAAGGAGCGTCAAGACTTCGGAAACGATGTTCTCAACAGTCTCCGAAAGATAAACGCTGTTGAGCAAATAGTAGTTACTTGCATCAGTCCTGGCTCTATCTGCTTTTTGAAACTCAATCATAGTCTGGTACTCATGGATTTTTCGGACGCATCCTTCCCGGGATTCTTCCCAACCCTCTAAGAGCTGAGGTATAAAGCCTGCGACAATATGCTGATCAAGTAGATGCTTCTCCATGTCCTGCCGTGTATACTCATTAAATGAGGGGACTTGCCGGAACCCATAAAGACCTTCGAGGCTTCCATTAGCTATTAGGATAAGTCTATACAGTTCCGCGTATGCCTCATGTTTCTTTTGTGTGAATAAGCCAAAATCCGTGATCCACCTTTGGTAGTTGAATCTTTGTTGTTCATTAATGGCATTAAGTTCGTGCTTGTAGCCTTCGATGGCCTTCTGGTACTTGTGCTCAACGCGGGAACTGATTAGCTTCATGATACCGGAAGTTACACCCGCCGAGGTCAAGAATGAAATCAAGATTGTCAACCAAGCATCCATATTCACCTCACGCTATATAGCAGTCAGTTACTTTACAGACCGAACACAAAATTCAGCGACGTGCGGCTTTGCATGTTCGCTGGAATGATTAGTTATGTGTTTCATTTATTCTTCTCATTTGTAGGTGTTTTATGAATGATATTTACTTTTGGCTCGATGAGTTTTCCAGGATTTCCGCCCTTGTTGCTGTCTTGGGTGCTTGGCGCTACTATCGGCTTAGTATTAGGCGTGGGAGGGAATATGATGCTTTTTGGCAAAAACATTTTAAGGAGCGTGACCGTGGCAACAATAGCCGTAATGACGGTAGCGATAGCAATAACCCTGGGCCAAAATCGATCTCTGAATGACAACTCTGCTTCTGCAATGGCACGTTGTTTAGGATTCTCGCCCGTATCGTTTTTGATTTGGTGCAGTTCGGAATCTGGAAGATGTTTATAAGGACGTTTATGGTTAAAATTGATTTTAGTCATTTTTCGGTTCTTACGATTTTAAATTGTCCGAGACCAGTAGGACTAGTGGAATCTTCAATGATATTCTTAGTGCCGCAGTGGGGGCACTTAAAATATGAATCGTTCCCCTCGTGGGTTAGTTTCGTGCCGTGCTGTGACTCCATAGCCCAATTTCCTTTGCCGTCCAAAGCGGTTTTTTTGAAAAGTACGCCGTTGCAAGAAAGGCATTTAACATCTTCCATATTCCCTCCAGGAGGTATGATTTGAATTCAAAAAACGATACTTCAATAAATTTGTGCCCCCTCTGCTTTCAGGGTAATGTCAAAACACCCTTAATGGCTACCGAAGAACAGGTAGCAGAAGGGATTATTTGTTGTGAAATTCATGGTCTCATTAATCTTCATCATTATCTCACACATAACAATTAACTATACACGAACCTGTCACCGTATACTGGATATTACACGAAGCGTCCGTGTAATACCGGTATTCATCGAACCGCACTGGCCCTCAAACCTCTTAGCGTCCATCCAGGGGGCTCCTCACGCTGATCCCCGGCCTGTTTAATACGTGGGTGTAAATCATGGTCGTTGAAACATCTTTATGGCCCAGGAGTTCCTGAACCGTCCGAATATCGTAGTTTGCCTCCAGGAGGTGGGTGGCAAAGGAGTGACGAAGGGTATGAACGCTCACCGGCTTATCCAGACCAACCATCCTGGCGGCTTCTCTGACTGCGCTCTGAAGGGTCTGTTCATGGATGTGATGTCGCCTGACAATGCCTGTTCGAGGGTCCTTCGAGGGA
>JAZDKD010000243.1:0-2212 GCA_043803345.1 Pseudomonadota bacterium | reverse complement strand
GATGGTCAGCAGACAAAACAGACCTTCGGCCTCGGCCAGGTGCGCTTCCAGTTCGGGGGTCAGGTAAGTGGCATCCAACGGGCCGACCACCGCGCGGACATGGCCCTTCAGAGAAGCCAGCCAGTCTTCGGGGAGGGTGTGCGTGATGAGGACGAGGGGATAAAGTATCACAAATTTTATTCCTGTGGATAAACAATTATCTCTGTATAACCAGCCTTAATTACTTGATCCAGCCAATTATTTGGATTGGTTATTTTTATACCTGCTTGTTCAAGAGTTAATGAATCTAGTTGGTAAGCATGACCAACCTTAAAGTGTTTTGGCATTCCCATTATAGGGGTAATTATTGTGCCGTCATCGAGAGTTATTTGTAACACCCTGTCAAGAAAAATAACATCTCCATGGAAAAGCCCACCGGATGCAGAATTTTCACTAATTTGTACATAGAAATTTTTGTTTCCCTTTTGGTACTGCTGAGCAACAGCAGCGAGCGCATATTTAATGTTGGAACCCGGGGTTACATCTTTCGTAACCAGGATAATAGCTCCTCCTTTAGCTCTTTCAGCGGCAACATCGGGATCTGCATAAATTATAATTGTCCCGTCAGGATTTAAGATCGTTATTGGGGTTCCTAAAGACAACATTTTAATTTGATTAGGATCGGTCAAAATAGTGTTAGCACGCTCTAAGAATATAGTTCCTAAATCATGAATTTTACCGTTATCCGCAACGACAGGACCAGTGAATACTTCTTTCCAATCTTCCAATGTCATTCTTGGTGCCTCAGTTGGCGTCAGAGTTTCGGTCGGGGTGGCGGTGGCGGGCGGGGTCGGAGTTTCAGTAGGCTTTGGCGTGTCAGTCGAGGTTGGGGAGAAAGATGGGGAGTTTCTGGTATAGGGAGAGCCCCCTTCAGGTTCCTGTTGGCAGGCGGCCAGGCTGGCGCTGAGCGCAGTCGAAGCGAATAAGGCGAGAACAAAAATCAGAAAGCGGCGCATGGGGTTTTTCTCTGGAAAGGAAAGAGGAATGTCAAATCATTGAATGATTCTACCACCTTCGCATTGTGACCGAGTTTTGATTCAACAAACATGATAGAATCAAAACAGAACCAACATTCGGCAGGAGTAATAGAGTGAAAATCACTCGTATCATCTGGCTTCGCCAGTACGTTGTAAAAATCGAAGCAAAGCATGGCATTTACCCTGAAGAAGTGCGACAAATTCTCATGGGCGCGTCTCGTATCCGACTCGTAGGAAAAGGCCAATCACATGAGGGCGAACACCTTTATGTCGCCTACGGGCAAACAGATTCAGGGCGCTATCTGACCGTCTTTTTTATCCACAAAGCTGGACACGAAGCCTTGATCATCAGCGCCCGTGACATGGATAGCAAGGAGCGCAAACAGTATGGGAAAAAATAAACTGACTCGCGACCCGATGCCTGATCCTTCCGCCAGCATCGATGAGATTGTCGAATTCTGGGACACTCACAGCACTGCAGATTACGATGACGAGATGCAAGACGTTACATTCGACATTGACCTGCGCGAAGAGGCTTTCGTCGTGGCACTTGTGCCAGAACTGGCAGAAGTGATCGGGCGCGAGGCGAAGGCAAGAGGAGTAACGACCGAAACGTTGGTCAACCTGTGGCTGGCTGAAAGAGTCAAAGTACCTGCCTGAGGCACCCGACCGCTCGATCAAGAGGGAGGACTAAACATTAGAAAGTAAAGAGGAATGTCAAATCATTGACGTTGGTACCGGTCAGGCCGGGCTTGAGCAGGTCGTCGAGGGCAGCAAAGAAGGCATACGAGTCATTGCGATGGAGGTATTCCACAGGATCGAGACCCAGGCCATAGGCACGCCCGAAGGTTTCGCCGCTGACGACCGCGCCGGCGGCATCCGTCGGCCCGTCCTCGCCGTCAGTTGCCAGGTTCAACAGCATCACATCCGGGAAATTGACCAACTCGGTGACAGACGCCAGCGCCAGCTCCTGGTTGCGGCCACCGCGCCCATCGCCGTGCAAAGTAACAGTCGTTTCGCCACCCGCCACAATGCAGGCCGGAGGCGGGGCTGGATCGCCGGTCTGCCACGCCCAGCGCAGCGTGCGGCACAATTCGACGGCAACCTCGCGGGCTTCACCCTGCAAATCGATTCGCAGCAGGTATGGATGAAAACCTTCTATCTCGGCCTGTTTCAACGCTGCCTGCGCCGCCAGC
>JAZDKD010000242.1:0-3358 GCA_043803345.1 Pseudomonadota bacterium | reverse complement strand
CATGATATTTAGGATTAGTTTCTTTGTGAACAGTCTGAATTCTCGCAGAATAGTCGACGTGGGTTACAGCGGGAATCTCGGAACGGGCTACATTCAACTTGTCTATACCCCAAAGTTTTTCCTCATCCCCTGACATCTTGCGTCTAATTTTTTTGTCCACATCCGCAACCAGCAACATATATGGTGACGGAGTGTCAAGTTCAAAAAAATTCTCGACTTGCTCCATAAGCACCGAAGGGGCAAAGGGTCTGAAACTTTCCCTGTATTTGATCTTCAGATTCATCTGGCTTTGCATTTGGGGATTTCTCGCGTCTCCAATTATTGAGCGCCCTCCCAAGGCTCTCGGACCAAATTCCATACGACCATTGAACCATCCTACGACTTTGCCTTCGGCGATCAAATCGGCAACTGTCGAACTGGCTGATCCATTGCCAAGTTCACGGTGAGGATAACCGTTTTGTTCCAAAAAAGATTCAATTTGTTTGTCTGAGAATTCCGGGCCAAGATATGAACCAAACTGAAGGTCATGCTTTTCATCAGAGGACCGTTCATTGTCCAACAACTGGTACCAAGCGAATAATGCCGCCCCCAGGGCCCCGCCGGCATCACCGGAAGCCGGTTGAATCCATATGTTCTCAAATGGTCCTTCCCTCAATATTCGCCCATTACCGACGCAGTTCAGAGCAACACCACCGGCCAGGCACAAATTTTTCTCGCCGGTTACTTTGTGGATATGTCTTGAGGTTCTCAACATCACTTCTTCGGTCACAACCTGGACAGACTTGGCTATATCCATTTCCCTCTGCGTGAGTTTACCTTCAGGCTTTCGGGCAGAACCTCCGAACAGTTTCTCAAAAGCCGAACCCGTCATCGTGAGTCCGTATGGATAAGTGAAATAGTCCATGTTGAGTTTGAAAGAACCATCTTCTTTTAAATCAACAAGATTCCTTAATATAACGTCGACATACTTGGGTTCTCCATAAGGAGCGAGCCCCATGACTTTATACTCTCCCGAATTCACCTTGAAACCGGTGAAATAAGTAAAGGCGGAATAAAGAAGGCCAAGAGAATGGGGAAACTTTATCTCAGAATCAATCCTGACCTTGTTCCCTTCTCCCACTCCAAAGCTCGTCGTTGTCCATTCCCCAACACCGTCCATTGTCAGAAAAGCCGCCCGACTAAAAGGTGAAGGAAAGAATGCGCTGGCCGCATGGGATTCGTGGTGTTCCGGAAAGAGAATCTTGCCTTCGTAACCTAGGCTTTTCTTTATGAGGTTTGGCAGATGAAGCTTCTGCTTGAGCCATAGAGGCATGGCCATCATGAAAGACGCCCAGCCTCGCGGCACATAGGACAGGTATGTTTCCAGAAGTCGTTCAAATTTAATGAAGGGTTTGTCGTAAAAAACTACGTAATTTAGTTCTGAGGCACTGATTTTGGCGAAATCCAGGCAGAAATTTATAGCGTCATGTGGAAAACGATGATCATGCTTGATTCTAGAGAATCTTTCCTGCTGTGCAGCGGCTATTATTACGCCGTTCTGAACTAAACAGGCGGCACTGTCATGGTAAAAAGCCGATATACCTAAGATATTCATTTAAAACCTACCTGTACAAACTCCACGTCCTTAATTTTATAACAGGTTCACGCGCCATAGTTTGCCTGTAACGAACAAAGCGGGCCTCAACCGGCTCTGCGGCGTAATGTTCAAAACCCGGCCAACGAGAATAGCTGTCGATGTCATCGTTGCTACCTTCATAAAACGGGCTCCAATTAATGTTGTCGGTAGAAACATCTATTTCCCATTTTTCAGGAACAGATTCTTCGTCTCCCCAAACCAACCTTAAACGGCTCATTGGATAAGTTTGATTCAGGTCCAGCAACACCTCGGGGACATTGTCGCCTTCGATTTTGGATGACTCATATAACGCTTCTCTTGGGTAGCCTTTCTGGAAATTTTCCGGGCCACTAAAAGTGTCTTTAGCTGGAGGGGCGCTAATGACCCGGCTGCTGGCGACCAAATCCCAGAAAAAACTGTCCTTGTTGGCCATTGTATCACCAGGACCCAACGGTCTGCCCAAGAAATGTTCTTTCACAAGATTGGAGAGTTCCTTGGCCAGTAGGTAGTTTGCGCCCGCAGTCAAATGGCACCAATCGGTAAAAACCCATTCGGACACGTCGTCAAAGTACTCGGAGAAATCTACGAGAAAATATCCCTTATTATGAGCGCTTTCAACGATTTTATCAATTAAAACTTTATATACTTTATCTGATGGCAATCCATAATACTGACGATATCCCTCAATCTTGTCGATGGTTTTCTCTCTGTCGCTTAGCTGTTTCTTGCTAAGATAAAACCATGGCTGCAACGCCAATATGTGTGGAATCCCGTCATTTTGCATCAGTGCGCTGTAATCTTCCGCAGTTCTGACAACTGCTCCGATATTTTTGTCGAGCAGACTGGAACTCTCTTCAATAGTATATTCGTTTCGTTCCTTTTGCGCTTCCTGCCCTTCCGGCGCCACACCCTTGTGGGATCTGGGCATGACATTAATTTCCTGAAACAAATCTTTGCCTGCCCAGAGATAGGTCATAAGATACGTGTTGTTTTTCAGCCAAAGAGTCAGGTATGAACTTAGCCCCGAATTACTATAAGAAAACATGTCTCTTAAAATGTTGTTGTACTGACCTTCATGAAAATAGTTCCAGTTGGGGTCGAGTTTGCTTACGAGGGGTAACTCATTGGCCCCGTCAAGTGAAATAACCACATCAGGCTTATATTGCCTCAGCTTTGTAGGATATCGGAGCATCAGGTGCTGAAACGCATGTCCCCATACGGCGGCATTATATACACGAATTCTCTTCCCTTCGATGGGGGCGCTTGCGTTCAGGATCTTTTCCATATAATGGGCAATGGTCTCAATGAACTGGATGCTGTAAAAATTCATGGCCTCCGACGCTTCACCGATGGGACCAAGACCAAAGGCGGTGGACCCCCCTGTAACGAAGATTCGAAATTCATCAGCCGGTTTTTGCGCCTCAATGTCTAGCGGATCCCTGAAGCCGGCGTTATTTGCATATTCGTAACTGTTGCCCTTCAGAACATTGTATTCGAGACATGCGCCAGGTGAGAAATCGTAGTCATAATGAGTTACAGGCTCTACAGCGTCCTTTCGCACAAGGTCGAAATCATGTGGATAAACATCTCCCAGATAAGACTTGGTCAAGGCAAACTTTGAAAGCCATTCTACGCCACTCAATACCCCAACAACGGCAGTGACGAGAAAAATTACATATAATAATATTACTATAGTTTTCTTGAAGAGTTTTACGATGAAGTTTCTCCTGACTGAAAGAAAAT
>JAZDKD010000241.1:0-3127 GCA_043803345.1 Pseudomonadota bacterium | reverse complement strand
GGAAGAAGAATCCACAGAGTGCGGTTCACTCAGGAAATTAAGTATTACCGATAGATTGTCTCTCATCAATTTGATTCACGAAGGTATGCGTCACGGTGGAGCGGATTCTCCGGTTGCGCCAAATCTTTATGAAGAGTTGTGGAACCTGGTGGATACGACTGTTTCGGGGGCAAAAATTGACAAACTCAACGGTAACAGATCAACTAGAGGCTTCAAGACCTTTGAAATCAATTCAGAAGCCGGCGAGAACTTAGGTCGGATGAACATGCTCTATCTGAACAAGCCCGTTCCGTGCTTTTATCTTGTTTATGTCGAAGTTGGGGCTCCGTTCAGAAACAAGGGACTTGGAAATCTAATATTGAAAGAGTTTAGAAACTTTTTAATAGAGAAATCGGCAATCGGTGTTCTTGACAATATAATTCCAAGAGAAGATCCAACTTTTGAAATTTATCGGAAGCTTGACTGGATTCCTTTTAGGGAAGTTTCTGAATTTGCGGCGGTTTCAAATGGATCTGATGACGCATATATGATTTACGTTCCCCCGTCTTTAAGCGGCAAAGACTTGAAAGATTCAATTGTAAAGTTGGTACATCACATAAGAAGAAAACGACCGGCCATTGACATGAGAGACAATGAATTCATGGTTCAAAGAACCATTGAAGAATTTAAGGAACTTTATCAGGCTCTTCTGACATATTTCTCGGATCAGATCGCTTCCGGTAATCATGATTCACTTATGCGGTTCATGTTCACGCGTTACATTACTAAACTTCTCGGGTTTAGACGGAGGATCTCCCAGTTACTTGGATATACCGGAGGCGAATCCATGGAACAGATCTCTTTGGACCACGCAATTAGAGAAATTCCGGCCCAATCATATGGCCCAATAGAACTCAAGAGCCGGACCTGCTTTGTCGCTGGAGACCGTAAGCTATGGCTGCTATTGCCGGAACAACTTAAATCAAACCCTGCTCGTTACATTGAGGCCTTGCCAAACTATAACAGACCAAGTTTTGTCTCCTGGTTGCAGCAAAACAGAAAAACAACCCTAGACTCATTAACTCTGGGAGAAATGATAGATCTAGGTTTTGATCCGACTCGACTCAAAGAGATAAAACTCAACGGAGCCGATTTCATCTTTGAACGTATTCAGTTGAGATCACTAAATTTAATGGAAGCCAAGAGAGAACTGTTGTCCAAGGCTTCCGAAAAGGAACCGGCGCATATTTTCCGCACCACAAAGATGCTATTCAACCCTCCTTTACTTATAATTCGTGACAGAGGCAATGGTTATGTCCTAAGGAAAAAGGTTCCTGGAATACATTGGGAGGAAGCAATAGAACAGATGCAGACTTGTTCTGCCTTGAAACAACTTAACAACCAACTTGGGATAGAAAGAATTATAACTCGGACAGTGGCGAGAGCCGCCGAGAAAATGAAGGAGACTGCGCGTCTGGAAAATCAAGATTTTGCAGATCCAGCCGGTATATTTGTGTCATGGGATATTTGTTCCAATCAGCCTAAGTTGGTTGTAGACATGGCAAGCTGCCATGTTGAGACTGTATGGATTTCCTGATTCCAAGCTAAACGTCTTATGATTTGTTGCGCACGAAAAAAATCCGACCCGAAGGCCGGACTTTGGAGGGCATTAGATTATGGTCAATTTTTATAGGGGGAATTTGGGGCCTGCTTTCGGCTTAACTTAAACCTTAGAAGAGGAAGCCGACCTGAACGAACGGTCCTCCGATTGCCGTGTTAAACATGTCCCTGTCGTTGTCTTTCTGAAAATAAGAGTATCTATATCCGCCTTTGACAAAACCGAATCTACCGGTCCTGATGGGTATCATGTAATTTAGCGCTGTCTCAGCGTCAAAGCCAAAACAATCGTTCAGGAACATTACATCAGCCTTGCAGCTGAGATTCAAACTGTTGCCTCTAAAGTTTTTGAGACATTTGTCAAATTCCACACCAACAACCGCCAGATTTCGAACGTCATCCCACACGAGCGGTGTTATAGCGCCAACTCCACTACCGATTGACAACTTGTCCTGCAGATACATCCATTCGGCAAAAACACTCGCTCTGGAGCTCATGCTGTTGCTGAGATTGAACGTGACGCCCGCTCTGTGTTCAAATCTCTCCCACTTCGACTGTATCTGACTTCCAGCCGCAAAGAGCTGATTTGCGAATGTAAACGACGCTGGCGTGGTATATCGGGACTCCATTTTAATAGGAGTGAAGGAATATCGTAGACCAAATCTTGGCCTGAGCTGATATTGCACATCGACGCCCCAGATTGTTGAAGCGCTTTGACCAAATCCCAAATGGTCCCTGAAATGAACCACGCTATCCGGCACGGCTGTTGCGCCAATCGTCCTTCTGGCTTCTCCGTTAACCCTACCGAACCAAACTCTCGGCCCTGCCAGAAACTGGCCCGGCGCAGGCGCGGGAAGAATGCATTCCTCACCCCAGCGCATTGGGTTTAGCGTTGACAGTCCCTCGAACCTGGACATGATTCCCGGACGAACCTTAGTGGGTACCGGCTCAGATGGTTTCACCTTAGAAATTGCTTTGAAGTTGGGAGAGGCATCCAGGCTGGCTGCCGCATAAGAATCCAGCGCTCCAGGAACAGATTGGGCAAATGCGCCGGCGACCCCCACCACCAACAAAACAGTCAAAATACATAAATAATTCAAACACCTTCTTAGCATAACACCCTCCCTCAGGGTTCTGTTTATTGCAAGGTGGAGATTAGCTGGTTTTTTTATTTTGTCAACAAAAAACTTATGCTAATTCGAATTGATATATTAATTATCTAGAATTTTGTTTAGAAATTAACATGAATTCGCTCCTATTAGGCCTGAAAAGGGGTAAATAACGCGCATAACTCACTGCGCGTTATACGACAACCACCCTTACAGATTTATAACAATGCGTTTTCTCAATGTATTATGAGCGACGAGAAGGGGCAATGGTTGGAGGACGTTGACCGAACAGGGAGCGACAATACTGATTATAGCTTTAATTCATATAGTTAACTTATCAACTTTATTACTTTTATATGTGGTTTTATCTAGCAGATGTTCCGCTTGGACACCGGGGACTATTTAATTTCTGAATAATAGCT
>JAZDKD010000240.1:0-7093 GCA_043803345.1 Pseudomonadota bacterium | reverse complement strand
ACTCTAATTAACTTCATAAGTTGCCCTAAGCTTTTCTTGCCGTCATTTACATCTACATCTTTCGGCTTAAATAGGCAATGTGTCACAGATACCCAATCTTGTAGTTTTCTTGACAATTCACCGGGGTCTTTGTATTTGGTTACAAGGTGTATCAGTCCCTAATTCCGTCATAAAGTTTTGAGGAGATTCAAATGAGAACGGGCGCTTTCGGTTTTCTCATTGTTGTTTCGTCACTGATGATCGGTTTTAACTGGGTGTGGGCGGAAAATGGCCCAATAAAAGTAGGGGTAGCGCTCCCTTTAACTGGAGAACAGGCCAAATTCGGAGAGATTGAGAAAAATTCCCTTCTGATGGGATTGGAAGAGATCAACAAAGCGGGTGGCGTTAACGGGAGGATGATTGAACTCTTGATCGAGGATGACGCAGGTAAGCCTGACGTTGGTCGATCAGCCGTGGAAAAACTGATTTCTCAGAACAAAGTCGTGGCCCTAACGGGTGGCTACTCTTCTGCCGTGACTTTTGCGGTTTGCGCGGTTGCGCAACAAAAGAAAGTTCCTTTTCTAGTCTCTACTGGGTCAGCGGATAAAATAACTGAACAGGGATGGGATTATGTTTTTAGGATTTCGCCCCCGGTGAGTGAATATCCAAAAGCTCTAAATTCGTTCCTCTCGGAAATAGTTAGACCGCAGAACGTTGCGATTCTTCATGAGAACACTCTGTTTGGTCAGTCAGGAGCCAAGGATTTCGCCGAACAGCTCGAGAAGACCGGTATCAAAGTTCTCATTAAAGATGGTTACGAGGCCGGAACTGATGATTTTAAGCCCTTGCTGATCAAGGTTAAAGCGGCAAGACCTGACTTGGTTTATATGATTTCATATGTGATGGACGCTGCGCGACTAATGCTTCAATCCAAAGAGTTAAATTTCAATCCGAAATTGTTTGTCGGGGGTGGAGCTGGATTCACTCTTCCAGAGTTCGCTAAGACTGCTGGAGAGGCCGCCGAGCTAGTTTTTTCAGTCGATTTGTGGTCAGCGCAGCTGCCTTATCCCGGGGCCAAAGAGTATTCCGAAAATTACCGTAAAAAATTCAGTTCACCGACAGAATACCATGGCGCTGAGGCATACAGTTCCATTTATGTTTTAGCCGATGCTTTGAAACGGGCTGAGGAAATTAGTCCAGCCGCTGTTCGCGATTCCTTAGCTTCAACAGACCTTATGACCGCTTTTGGTCCGGTCAAATTTATCTCATCCGGCAGGAAAAAACAGCAAAACGCTTTGCCAACCTATCTTGTACAATGGCAGAAAGGGATCCTTGAGACTGTTTGGCCTCGGAATGTTGCGACCAAACGTTACATCTTCCCCGTACCTGAATGGTCTCACAGGTAAATTGTCGTTGAACCTGAAATTAATGGGAGGGGTTTTGCAGCGCGGCTACGCGGCATCGGGTTCCGCGCTGAAAAATTTATTCAGTGACTGGAAGAACTGAGACCAGTTTTCGATGTTTGTCCTTGGGTTTGAATTCTACGACACCATCAATTTTTGCAAACAGAGTATAATCTTTGCCCAATCCTACATTCAATCCCGGATGAATCTTAGTTCCTTTTTGTCGCACCAATATGTTGCCTGCCTTGACAACTTGTCCCGCAAATCGCTTCACCCCAAGGCGTTGACCAGGACTATCCCTACCATTTCGTGAACTTCCACCTGCTTTTTTGTGAGCCATGGTCTAACCTCCGATTTTAAATATGTTCAGCGGAATCTGCCGCCACAGGGCTATCGACAATCTGATCCGTCGTGTTTGTGGCCTTATTGATTTGTTCAACTTTTAAGAGAGAATACCATTGTCTGTGACCTTGTTTTTTATGGTATCCTTGCCTTCTTTTTTTCTTGAAAACGATTATTTTTCGGTCTCGAGCGGTCCGAATCATTTTGGCCGTCACTGTGACGTCTTGCAGTAACGGACTTCCCAACACCGGACCGTCTTCATCGACTACAGCAAGCACCTGTGACAGTTCAATTGTTTCGCCGGGTTCACCTGGAATTTTCTCAATTTTCAACTGATCACCAGGGGCCACCTTATATTGCTTACCGCCGGTCTGAACTATGGCGTACATAATAAACCCTCCTTGGCAATAACGTTTTAATAAACCATTACTATTAGCGGATGTCAAGCCGAATCGCCGAATTTCAAGGTGTCTGAAACTCAATCTAGTGAACGAATCAGCAGCCAAAAGCCCAGGGAGAAGCCCATGAGGCTACTTTGAGAAATATTATCGCATAAACGGAAGCAAGCAAGTCATCAAGCAATATGCCCCAACCTCCGTGCGCGTTTTGGGACTCATTTGCAGGAAAAGGTTTTAAAATGTCAAAGAAACGTGTTGCGATAAATGCCCAGAATATAGTTAGAAATGCGTTTGGCGTACTAAAAAAAAGCACTGTGAGCCAAAAACCGGCCATTTCATCCAGGACAAAGGCTCCCGGGTCTTTTTTGCCATATTGTTTTTCGGCCCATTCACCCAACAAAACACATCCCACGCAGGCCGCTATTAGAAAAAAAAGAGTCACAACACGCTGAAACTCGGGATTAACATACCAGCGTATCAATATGTAAATTATTATGGCCGGTAACGTTCCAACAGTTCCTGACGCGATTGGCGAATAGCCCAGCCACATTCCAGTCGTAATTATTTCCTTTATTCTGTCCGAAAGACTGTTCATATGTATTTGACCTGGTTCTCGAACTTTTTAAAGCAGCATCTTACTCTCTTCCTGTCTTTTTTGCATTTCTTATCCTGAGGTTATTCGGTTCCAAATTCCTTTCGACTTGATCGTTCAGTAGACATCGTTTTCTTGTTTACCAATTATTTGGTATAAGCTCTCTCGTCATTTCTTGTGTTTACGTCAAAAAATTTGAAAGCGTCAATAACTTGCCAACCACCATTATCCTTTGCCGTCACGGACAAACCCTTTTCAACAGAACCGCCAGGATTCAGGGGCAATCTGACTCTCCATTGACAAGGACCGGTCTCGAGGAAACCAGGAAATTGGCTGAAATGGTTTGCCCGAAAATGCCCGGTGTCATTTACTCTAGTATTTTAGGCCGGGCTGCCTATAGTTCCGCAATATACTCACAGATCTTAGGAATCCCACTATACTTCAGGCAAGACATTGTCGAACTTTCCTGTGGGGAATGGGAAACGTCCCTTAGAACTGACGTGATAGGACCAGATTCTTCGATCAGATTAAGTTGGGTAGATCGACCTCCCGGGGGTGAGAGCTATAAAGATGCCGAAAAAAGGGTATGTGTTTTCATTAATGAGCTTTTAAAGGTCTCCAAACCTCTATGTGTGATGGTCCTGGCGCATTCAGGCCTGAATCGGGTCTTAGTGAAGACTCTGCTGACATTACCTTCTGATCAAGCCATGAACATAAGATTCCCCCATGACACGGTATATGAAATCAACTCGGATGGAGATGTTAACTGGATTGGATTATCGACCGGACGAGGTCGGGGATTTCTTGGAGAAAAGGAGTGATTGCCTGTTTATGGATACTGACGCAGCGGGGAACCCGGGCTCTAGTAGAGGTTCAAATCGAACTTCAGTTTTAACCAGTCGGGATGCCCTGGCCCGAACTATTACATTCCAACCCAATCGATTGTAGGGAAACACAGACCCTAAGGTTCGGTCAATCCAACTCAAGGCGTCAAGCCTGTAAAACTTCTTTTCCGAAACCCCTATTCGAGGAATCTTGTAAGGCACCAAGTAAACTGATCTCCACGCTTCACATTCGAGCCCCACCCTCCTTAATTTTTTCGCCAGTCCTATCGGTGTGTAAAACCTTAAGTGAGTTTCATCCCAACCAAACCATTTTGGGTCACGCCTCAGAACCCTATGATAAGTCCCCTGGATAACGTAATTCATGGAGAGAGAATTCTGGGTGCTTATCACCAGGATGCCGCCTGGAGTCAAGATCCTGGAAGCGGCCTCAAGCAAAATATGATCATCGGAGGCATGTTCGATGACATCCTTCATTAGAACTACATCGAACCCCTTTTTGATGGCAAAGCTCGGGAATCCGGAACTTCGAATAAAAACACATTGACGCGCCACTCCTTCGCGTTCCGCAAAATATCGCGCCGTCGACAAAACAGAATCTTCAACATCCACGCCGACAACTTCCGAAGCGCCGGACTTGGCCGCATGAACGCAGAAAAAACCAGCCCCGCAGCCGTAGTCAATCACCCGCTTCCCCTTAAGGTCTCCGAGCAATTCTGTCACAAAATCGTTCTTGACGCGGCTATAAGCTTTAGATTGCTGCTCGAGGTAAAAAACCAAAGCTTTTTCCGAATCGTAGGATCGCAGCCAATGGTCTTCAGGGTACCTTGGGGGTTGAACTGACATGATCTCCAATCAATCCGATTAGTTCACAAAGATAGAATTTACTATCATATTCTGACGAATCTCTTGTAAACCTTTTCCCAGCTATTTCGTTCTCGCGCAAGAGAAAAAACCTTCATCTTTTGTCTTCCGCCCTCACCTAGCGTCTTTGCCAGTTTGTTGTCACCCAGAATTTTGTCTACAGCCTGCGCCAGTCCGGACGAGTCTCCCGGTTGAACTATTAATCCTGAAATCCCATCTTCAATCAACTCAGGAACAGCCCCCACTGCAGTCGCCACACAAGGAACCCCTGCAGCCAGAGCCTCCATCAAAATATTTGGACAGCCCTCTGTTACGGATGGGAGGACAAAAACATCTAGCGAACTCAACCACTCGGAAATAGCGTTATGTGGAGAAGGCTCAAGAAGGACAACTTTTTGATGAATTTGCGTCTTGTTGAGCATGTCATCGAAAGCCCATCGTTCGGAATCACGGAGTATTCCACGTAATTCAAGCCTAATATTCCATTTCTCCGACAGGCTGGCCACTGTCTTGAATATATATGGCAAACCCTTGGCGTATTTGAAAATCCCCCCACACCCAATCGTTAAGCAGCCTTCGCCCCGTGGTCTTAGGCTCCACGATTTACCTGATATTTCAACTGAATTGTATATTACACTGGATTTCTCAGCAATTGGAGAAAGAGCATTCGCTAGGTCTATTAGATCTTGGCTCATTGCTACAACATAATCGGAATTTTCCAGTCCACTTTTGCAGACAGCGACCTTTTCCGGACTGAAAAAGTACCTGTTCACGTCATTACCTACTACACATGATATCATAGGTTTGTTTAATTTCCGCGCCAAGATGCCTGTCACATATCCTACTGGGTAGAGGAAAAAAGACTGAAAGAGATCGTAATTTTTTCCTGCCGCAAGGTATTCCAATGACTGAAACATCATTTGCAAAGACAGGTTGTGAGGGCAATCCCACAAATCTCTCTCGTCAAACTTCAAATTTTCCCTCCCCACAACTATGTCGTGAATTGTTATCAGGCCATTTGTAGCTGTTTTTCGGTTTTCATCGAGCAGAATAGTCCGGCTCCAATCGACAGTTAATTTGGCAACCTCAGTCTCGAGTCCCATATTCGCTGCGTGGGTGGCCACCTTGAACGCTGTGCGGGCTAGGCCTCCCCAGTGTTCAGGCGGAAATTCAGGAGTTACTATAAGAATTTTGGCGTTACATGCTGTCATTCGGCCACGCATAATTTGAAAAGGTTTTTCTCATCCAATCCACAAAGCTCAAAATCTTTTATCATCTAGTCGACGAAACTGAAATACCGCGTAAGCTTTAATCTCAGACAAACCATTGCTATTTTCACATTACGTTGACCTTGAGATCAATCACTCCAAGGTATAAATATATTTTGAGACTTACAACATGCGTGTAGCTTTAGTATTTCACAAAAACCCATTCGCTCCGCCGGCGGGTATTGATCTGATAAGGTTGAGGGCCATATCCACCGGTCTCAGCAAACGGGGAATTCAAGCCGACATAGTCGCTCCAGTCTCCAAACAAGGAACGTTGGAATACAACGTAAAAGTTTATGGCGTGGAGCGCCTACATGATTCTTCGGCCTATGACATAGTAAAAACTTGCTATCATGATTCCATAAGGCTTGTTCCGCCTGGGCAGAAAAATGTTGTTTCGCGAATAGTCCGAGTTGTGGACAGAAAGTTCCCCGAAAGGGATCAAAAATTTAGATCCAGTTTAATAGAATGTCAGGAAATGATCAGGGATAGGGCTTGCGCTGTAATATTCAACAACTTTGAAAACAGATCCAGATGGATAACCTTTTACGGTGAGTCAACAGATACAGAACTTGTTCCCACCGGTTGTCCTTCCATAATCCCTGCTCAAGGCAAGACCCCGTACAACACGAGCAAAAAGATATTGCTCTTCCTGGGAAGCGTTGCAGCCACAAGGATGGTTCAAATTATGAATGAACTGGCTGAGCGCGTTTCAGACGTTGCGGAAATACATCTGCTTGGCCTAAATAAGACTGAAATGTACGGCGCTGGATCTGAACTCAGCGATCTAATTGTCAACCACGGCGAAAAGACTGAACTGGAAACATGGGATTATATTTATAACGCTGATGTGGGATTGGCTTTTGCAACAGGACCTCTCCCCTTTGACAATGACATTTCCAAAATCTATAGTTATCTACGTGGCGGGTTGCCCACGCTTTCTGAAGAACCAATTTTGAACAATAAATTGGTAGAGGGACTTGGATACGGGTCCACCTTTGGATACGGGGATATGGAAGCGCTCGTTTCATCCTGTAGGAGGCTTTTAGCAAATCCGCCTCTTGTAAAAAGGCAACAGGTCATGCGGTTAATGGTGAGAGACCATTCCTGGGATGAACGAGTGGCAAGATACGTCAGATTGTTTCAGAAGCTCATGAAGCGTCATTTGAAGAGATAGACGAACCAGGGAAGCGATATGAAATCTGTTCTTCTTCGCCCTCCGTTCTATTCATTGTTTGGGTTGTCAAGCCCTAAAATGAAGACTTATCCTCTTAACCTTCTGTACCTGGCAACTTATGTCAAACAGAATTCGGATTGGGAGATAGAAATTTTAGACGGAGAAAACCTTATTCTTGCGGACAAGCCTCTGTCAGTAAATACTGATCCTGAACTGTTCATGAATGCG
>JAZDKD010000239.1:0-2886 GCA_043803345.1 Pseudomonadota bacterium | reverse complement strand
ATGTTGTATCACGGGTAGATATTGACGTATGGAGATGTTTTTCTTTCCTTAATGATGTCAGGAATATGCGCACAGTAGCAGAGATTGTAATGAAAAGGGGAAGGCTTTTTGAGCCAGCCATGTCATTTACATCTTCTGACTGGACAACAAATGATTATTATCTCTCAGTTATTAAAGATATTGTTGATCTATGCGGGGGAACAGATGAGATAGTTCTCTGCATCAAAGATATGGCCGGTGTTGGCAATATTACCAGAATAGGCAGCCTTATTGATGCAATCAAACAGAAATATCCTGACTTAATCATACAATATCACAGGCACATAACTGATGGTCTTGCAATTCCTGCATTTTTAGCTGCTGCAAAAGCAGGAGCTAAGATTTTTGATGTTCAGGAAGACTCCCTTGTACGTTTTTATGGGCATTCGCCTATTCTGAGTGTTCAGGCTTTCTTTGAGGAATCAGGAATCCCTGTCCATCTAAACAGAAAAGAGGCAGAGGAAGCTGTTCAGAAAATACGCGAATGGATCGGACATTATGAATGGGCTGAATCGCCCTTCAAAGGCTGCGATCATACAGTTACACTTCATAGAATGCCTGGCGGCGCATTCCCAAGCTCATTCGAGCAGGCTGAAAAAGGTGAATTTCTTCATCTCATGCCTGCGATTCTAAAAACGATGTCTTTATATAACAAAATTGTAAAATATTTCGATGTAACGCCTGGCTCGCAGATTACATGGGTTACATGCAGCGGGATTATAAACAGATATGCAAAAGAAAGAGGAGATGTGGGCGTAAAACATCTAATCAAACTCCTCACAAAATTTATCGAAGAAAAAGATCAGAAATTTGAAGCAATGACCAAAGAAGAACAGGAAGAGCTCCTTATGCTTTTTAGAAATGCACCAGGAGATTTTAAAAACCTTCTTCTTGGCAATTATGGAAAGCTTCCCGCCGGATGGCCTGCAGATTGGGTATATAAGAGCACCTTTGGTGATAAGTGGAAAAAGAAGATAAATGAACGCAAAGAACTTTCTCCACTCGACTCGCTTGAGCCTGATGACCTAAGAACGCTTCGAAAAGACCTTGCTGAAAATATAGGCAGAGAACCCGGAGAAGAAGAGTTTATTCTTTATCTTATGCATCCGAAAGACACACTTGAATACATCGAATTCAGGGGAAAACACGGCGAAGCTCCATTAGTGCTTCCAACATGCGTATGGAGAGAAGGACTTAAGAAACCAGGCGACAGGGTGAATCTTGAACTATGGGGCAAACCTTATTCATTAGAGCTTGTATCTATCGGCGCTGAAAATGAGGGCATAATTCATGTTGTAATGAGCGTTAACAACAGAACTCGTGTTTATAAAGTAGAAACTCCTAGAGCTCAAAAAGCTGAGCTCCGAATTGCAAAAACACCCAATGATATTGGAGCCCCGATTAACGGCAATGTTTGGAGAATAGGCAATCCTGAAAGAGGCACTCTCAAAGTCGGCGATATAGTTCATAGAGGAGAAGAGATTGCAAATCTTGAGGCAATGAAAATGGAGAATGGAATCACTGCTCCATTTGATGGCAAGATAATTGATATCTGCGTGAAACTTAATGATTCTGTTCAGGAAGACCAGTTGCTTTTTGTTCTTGAGAAGGTCTGATAATCGGGCTTTTTACAATGGTCGCCACAGTGCGGTTTTCTTTGGTTAGGTATTGTTTCGCCACTCTGATAATATCTGCGGGGGGTAATTTTTTCTATGACGTTGATGTGGTTGGTAAGATAACGATAATCGCCTGCCAACGTCTCGTAGTATGAAAGTTTGCTTGCCAGGCCGGAGTTTGAGGCAAGACCGCGGATAAAATCGGCCTTCAGCCTGTTTTTTGTTATATCCAATTCTTTTGCGGAAACCTCCTCCTTCTTCAATTTTTCAATTTCCACATAGATTTCGGCCTCCAGTTCTGCAGCGGTGTGGGGATGGCGCGGTGTGGCAAAAATGGCAAAAAGATTTGGGTAGCGCGCGCCGGGAAAGCCGTTGGCAGCCTGGACGCTTTCCGCCAATCCTTTTTCCTCTACAAGTATTTTGTAGAATCGGGAAGTCCTGCCCTGTCCCAGGATGCTTTCAATAATGTCAAAGACGTAATCGTCAAAAGAGGGCATGGCCGGTTTATGGTGGCCGATAATCATCTGGGGATTGGCATCAAATGAGACCTCGACTCGTCTTTCGCCCCTCTGGGGAGGTTCTTCCGTGATGTGGGGGCGGTGTAAGGGGACAGATTTCAAATCTGTCCCCCTTTTGATGTTGCCGAAGTATTTTTTGACAATCTTCATGGTGGCGGCCGGATCAATGTCTCCAACTATTGCAATGACCGTGTTGTTCGGCGCATGGTACAAGTTAAAGAAATCCTTTGTATAACCGGGATTTAGGAAGGACATGTCGGAAGGCCATCCCAATATTGGCCGGCCGTAGGGATGGGCCTGGAAGGCCGCTGCTAAAAACTGCTCCATAAGTTTGCCATCGGGATCGGATTCCACAGATTGCCTTCTTTCTTCGATAATTACGTCGCGTTCCGAATAGAATTCCCTGAAGACAGGATTCATCATGCGGTCGGCCTCAATCCTGGCCCAGAGTTCAATCTTATTGGCGGGCAGGCTGACCTGATAGGTAGTAACGTCCTGCCCCGTGGAGGCATTCAGATCAATGGCGCCGTTTTCGGTGTAGAGCCGGTCGATCTCATTGGATATGATCAGGCGTTTGTTCTGCTCCTGAAGCGCGGTCAGTTGTTTTGTAAATTGCTCCAGGCGTTTTTTATCCGCCGTTTCCCCCTTTTTCTTGTCCCGGTCGAGGGCGTTTCCCACCTGGTTGATCTGAGCCAGGATCTTTTTTTCTTTGC
>JAZDKD010000238.1:0-3000 GCA_043803345.1 Pseudomonadota bacterium | reverse complement strand
GCCAGGATCGTGGGCACGATTGATGATGCAGACGAAATCATCATCAATACCTGCATTGTTAAATCTCCTACGGAAAATAAAATCATGTTCAGGATTCGCGAGATTCACAGGGAGTTTCCGGCAAAGAAAATAATAATCGCTGGATGCCTTGCTAAAACCGACCGTGTTCCTGAATTCTGCGAGAAGATGAATACAATTGATGTTGAGAAAGTATGCGCCCCGCTTGTTCACAAAAATCCGGCGTTGGACATAATCCAGATTTCGCGCGGTTGCATCTCAAATTGTGCATATTGTACTACTAAAAAGGCTCGGGGTGCGCTTATTTCCTCCCCACCGGAAAAAATCATCCAGCGAATGAACGAATCGCTAAGCGCAGGTATTCGAGAGTTTCGTTTCACCTCGCAGGACTGCGGATGCTACGGTCTGGATATTGGAACGAATCTAGTCGGGCTACTACGGGAGGTTTTAAAAGGGTTGGATGTGGATTTCAAGATTCGTATCGGCATGATGAATCCAACGCATCTAAAAGAATTTTACAAAGAGTTGTTCGAGGTCTACAAGGATCCGAGGATTGTAAAGTTTCTGCATCTGCCAGTACAGTCAGGTTCTGACGAGGTTTTGAAAAACATGGGCCGCGGCTACACGGCTGCTGATTTTGCGGAGATTATTAAAGAAGCTCGAAGGCAGATTCAAGGAATAATAATCTGGACCGACATCATTGTAGGATTCCCTGAGGAGACGGACTCGGATTTTGAAAAATCATGCGAACTTCTGCGAGAAGTTCATCCGGATTTCATCAATGTTTCTAAATTTGGGGTGAGACCTGGAACAGCTGCGGCCAGAATGAAGCAACTGCCTACGCAGGTTATCAAGGAAAGAAGCGTAAAGATGAGTGAGATTGCTAGGGGATTGAGAAGTTAATCACTGTCACACACGAGACACTGCCGCACTTCGCTAAGTTAGAATTATAATCTGCCGCGTTCACCTCGACTCACTGCGGTTTTCCTTCATCTAAAGATTCGGAAAACTCTTGTTCGTCGGGTTCACTTGGCTCAGAAATGGATTACGCTGCTGATCGCGCCGAAGAGGGACGGGAAAACGAAGATTGACAATATTGTATATACAGCGAATGCTATGATTGCGACCTTCAAGCGGGTCTTTCTGTCGCCGCCAAGCAAAACTTCTCCCAGTATGATCCATATAATAAGCGGCAATATGAGACCGAGATACGGCACCGAGAATCCACCGAACATCATGACTGCGCCGACTGCCATTGGCAACACGAAGAAGCAGATGACTGACATTATGAGAGAATGCCTGACCTCCATATCGTGCTCGAAAATTTTATTGAGAATAACGAGAATTATGAAAGTCACAACTGTAGAGAGAAGCGTACCTATTATTCCGCCTACTGACATCAGATAGGTTGGTAAGAGAACTTCAAGGCCAGTTGCTATGATATCACCTAAAAATGACCTGCGAAACAACCACACGCCAGTAAAAACCGGCTTTCATGGTTTCGCAGATGTCATATACTTGGTCTGCGGGGATATATAAACATTTTGGTAACTATGTTATCTATGGAATATACAGAAAAGCAACAGGAATTGATAAATTACTTAAAATGTTACTGTAAAAATGAAGGGATTGATACCCCTGCTTCTCTAGATATTCCAATATCGATTGTTACCAAGGCAACCAGATATTTTGGGCCTGGCGGCTTGAATAAACTAAAGGCGGCTGCCGGGTTTTCGATAATACCATCCACAGTTGAAAAGTATAGAGGTGGCCAGAATGCACTTGGCATTGTTTTATCATATCTCGAGAAACATCCGGATGGCGTTACATTGGATGAAATAACAAATGGAACTGGCGTAAGCAAGAGCTATATCAGCGAATTAACAAGAAAGAACAAACAAATATTCAAGGTTGTAGGAAAACCCAACAGAAGCGATAGATACTCAATAAGTCTAAAAACGAGTAAATAGGAGAATTTGACTCTATCGCGTTCGCCTGTTTCATAAATCTGCCGCTCTCGGCTAGTTCGTCAATAACTCATTCTTCGTATCTTCAAAGAACATAGTTCTTTGAGATCTCAAAGACCTCTGGTCTTAAAGATTTGACTCGCACGCCTCGTTTGGCTCACTTGATCATCTCAGCTTTTATTATCTTGACATCGGATATTGGCCTGTCATTGGCGCCTGTCGTCACTGCTGCGATAAGATCCACGATAGACATGCCTTGAATGACTTTTCCGAATGTCGGGTGTTTCTGGTCCAGAAAATCATTGTCCACGAGATTTATGAAAAACTGGCTTCCTCCGGTGTTCGGGCCGGCGTTTGCCATTGCGATGGTTCCTCTGAGGTTTTTATTATTCAGCCTGAACTCATCCTTTATGGTATATCCAGGTCCTCCTGCACCATTACCGTTTGGGTCGCCGCCTTGAATCATGAAGCCATCGATAACCCGGTGGAATATAACTCCGTCATAGAATCCTTGTTTTACCAGCTTCTCAAAATTCCCGGCTGTTATCGGGGTGTCATTGAACAACTCTATAGTAATATTTCCCATGGTTGTCTGCAGCAGAACTTTTTTCGAAATTGTCATATTATTTTCACCTGACGTGCGCTGAAATGTAGAGACATACAAAATACTTAATGCTATAACTATTACCAATACTACTGCGCCGATGATTATTTTTTTGTTTCCTGGGTTCATGGGTATCACATTACTGGCTCTGTAGAAACCTTACGTAGGAGATAATCTGAAGTCTGATTGGACTTTGACTTATTTTCCATGTTCCATATTTCTGCATCTAAAAACACGATTATCGTTCTAGTAAAACGCTAATCAGATCGTTTTACTAAGACGTTTTTACGGTTTTCTTAGAGGGTTCATGCAGAATCAATAGATTCTGCTGAACAGGAGAACTCCTCAAGTTCTCCATGTTTCTACAGAACTACATTACTGTTTGGTTGCTTCTATTTTTATACTTTCTAC
>JAZDKD010000237.1:0-7209 GCA_043803345.1 Pseudomonadota bacterium | reverse complement strand
AGCTGCTCACGAATGTTGAAGTCAAGGGAATTTAATTCAAACTTCCCTGCCTCAATTTTTGAAAAGTCCAGAATGTCGTTGATGATCATCATCATAGAATCAGCCGACGACAGAACGGCCTGAAGATATTCCCGCTGCTCGTCGGTAACGGGCGTGTTCATCACAACCTCTGTCATACCTATGATCCCATTCATAGGTGTCCTGATTTCGTGACTCATGTTCGCCAGGAATTCGCTCTTGGCGACACTTGCGGCCTCAGCTTTCTCCATTGCGCTTATAAGTTCCGTGACATCTATGAATGATTCGATGCCTCCGGTCACAGCCCCCTTGTCATCCAGGGTTAAATCAGCGTTCTTGATTACTGTTAAAATCCTATTATCTTTTGATATGATCCTGGACTGCATCCTTAGTATCGGTTCAGTTCGGGACTCACCAAAAAGCCTGCACACCGAACGGCACGGTTCATCACAGAATTCCGTGCACAACTTCCCAACCACATCATCTTCTCGCAGTCCTGTTATGCGAGTGAATTCATCGTTGACGCTAACTATTTTTCGGTTGACATCAACCAAAAAGATCGCTGTGGCTGCAGTTTTCAATATCTTTCTTTGAAACGCGTTAGCCACCTGTAGCTTGTCCATAGCCGTCTTCAGGTCAGTGATATCTCGGGCTATGGCTTGAAAACCAACCATTTTGCCCCCGTCGCGAAGCAACTGGACATTCTGACCTATCCAGACCGCCTCTCCACTAGCTGTTCTGATCGGCGCTTCAAAATATGTGTTAGGTATTCCTTTCCTGGCCTGATCCTCGTAAAGGGCCTGTGCCTTGGCCCTGTATTCTGGGAGAATTGCGCTCAGATAACTCTTTCCGAGTATCTCCTGCTCCGAGTGCCCGGTTACCCTTGTTCCAACAGCGTTGATATATGTGAAAACACCAGCCATGTTCGTTCGATAAATGATGTCTGAGGCCTTTTCGACAAATTGTCTGTACCTCTCTTCGCTCTGACGCAGAGCCTCCTCCGCTCTCTTACGTTCAACTACCTCATCGTAAAGTTCTTTGTTCTTGGCCGCCAGTTCTTCCGTTCTCTCCTTTACACGACTTTCAAGCGTATTGTGAGCCTCGCTGAGTTTTCTGAACATATCCTGTCTATCTCTGAATCCTTTGAAAATCAGCGCCATAATAAGGGCCAGGCTGCCCATCAGACTCAGCAAAACCACTGTCCAGAGAAATGGGGAATGTCCAGCAAAGTACCGTGACTTTGGAACGGCGGAGACCAGGTAGAGATTACCGGCAGAAATCTTTCTCAACGCGACCATAAGGTTTGGCAAGGAATTATCCGAAGGTTTTATGGACTCATACAACCTATAATCGGGTAAGGTTGCCGGCAATCTGAGTAAAGACATAACGTTGGTTTTGAGAAGAAAATCGGGGCCTACTAATACCTTGCCAACCGGACTCACGATTGCCTTGAAATCGTCCATCGTCTCTTGAGCGTCAGCCATTTTCTTTTGAATGGGAGCCGACGCCAATTTCATGATTACGTAACCTTTAACCACTCCCCTGTACTGGACGGGCCCGTATAGGATGAGCGAGCAATCACCATATTCATCCGAGCCCTTCACTGCAATCAGCGTCCCCGGCTGTGTGTCGTCAAATTTTGAAACCAGGCCTGCCAAATCTTGAACGCCTACCAGTGGTCCGGTCTTCACGATCGGTTCGTTGGCGCCTAGTTCAAAGTAGGCTATCCACGAAAAGGCAAACTGGCCGTCTTCTACAATGTAATCCTTCAATGTCCTGAACTGATCGTTCATATCATTCAAGGAAACGTTCAGGCCGTATTCCTTGGACATCCCCAACGCCTTATTGTGATAATAAGTTGATATGAAGGAGCTATTTATCAGAGCGTTAAGGTTAGTCATCCTCTGGCTGAGATACTCGTCCAGCACATCGGCGGATCCTTTGAACTCCTTCGCAAAGGTCTCTTTTCGAGCTTCGACCAGGGATTGAGAAGTTATAAAAAGACGGTATAAAACATATCCATTGGCTGAAAACAGGAGCGCCAGAATCGCAACAAAAGCTAAGATCCTTCCCTTGAAGACATCTTGTTCGTCGATTGGGGGGCTCAATTGGCTTGCCTCGTCTTATCGATTAACGATCCGTTACTTCCGGAAAATAATTCTCTATCCCTCGATAATAGGTTAGGAGCAATTCACTTAATTTCCCGCTGCGCCGTAATTCCCCGAGGAATTCGTTGAAAGACTCCTTCAGTTTGGGCGAATCCTTGGATATTCCATATCCCATGTCCTGTTTTTCCGTAATGGCGCCTAGAATTTTTATCCTACCAGGAAATTTACTGAGAGCAACAAGAGAATCAGGCACGTCCAAAATGGAAATTTCAACGTCTCCTTTGACCAGAACAGCCGCCAGATCATTCAGGGTCACACCATCCATATAGACAGGCCGCACGTCTTTTATGTTGTAAAGGCTGAGATCCACGCATGTGTTCTTAATGCCAAGCACATCTCTGCCCTTCAAAAGAAGTCGTGTCGCCTGGACGTCCTTTTTGAGATCGTTGGTTGGTTTGATCGGGTGAAGCGGAGAATCGGCTCTAGCTACAACCCATATTACGTTAGGAAAATACGGCGTTGAATAATCTATGATCTCCTTGCGCCAGGGAATTATAGTCAATCCATTGCCGATGATGTCACCTTTTACTGGGACATTTTCGATCAATTCCGCTTTGCCATCTTTGACTGTAACCTTTTTTCCGGACAGGTCACCTATCACATTGTCCCAATCCGTCTTAACATATTGGTATTTCACTCCAATACGATCACAGTAGAGCTTGATGATCTCGGTGTCCAACCCTGCCCCATCTCCTGTGACAAAGTTGGCGTAAGGGACCCCAAGGTGTCTCAAAAAACCGCGTTCTTTGATCTCATCGAGATCCGCCAGACACGACGAAACCATAAGAAACCCCAGGAGAGCGCAAAGAATTAATCTTAGTTTCCATCTCATGACGGAACGCCTCATCATAACTGATTTAGATATACTCGACAGGTTAGTCTTGAACCGGTACCCTGTCAACATTGAAACACAAAAGACAAAGACATTTTGAAATCATCTTCTTTCTGGATAAATATTTTACCCTGGCGTATCTTGTCGGTAGTATACTGAAATTATTCTAAGTCACAATCGTTAGGAATTTCAGATGGAAACCCAATATAAACTGTATCCTCTTCTATTAAGCAGAATTTTCCTGATGAAAGTATGGGGAAGCAATTCAGTCGGATGGGCTACAAAAAGAGAACTGGAGAATCTTCCCAGGATTGGAGAGTTGTGGGAAACCTACGACGGCGATAATGGAAGTGTAATAACAAATGGGGACTTCAAACTATGGTCACTCTCTGAAATGGTTCGGGAATTTCAGGAGGCCCTGCTGGGCGATCGCCTGAAGGATTATGTTAACCGACCTTTCCCCCTGCTGATAAAGTACCTTTTCCCGTCGCAGGCGCTTTCGGTACAGGTGCATCCAGACGATGAATATGCGCTTGAACACGAGAATTCTAATGGAAAAGAAGAAATGTGGGTTGTTCTGGAAGCCAAACCTGAGTCTTTCATAATCGTCGGATGGAAAGAAGGCCTGACGAAACAATCCATAATCGATAGTATCGGAGCGCACAAGTTCAACGACGTAATGAATCTGATTCACCCCGAAGCCGGCCAGGTCTTTTACATACCTCCAGGATCAATACACGCCCTTGGCCCAGGGCTCACCATATTGGAAATACAACAGAATTCAGATTTGACTTACAGAATTTATGATTGGGACCGACCGGATGAGTCCGGGAAATTCCGTGATTTGCACATTGACAAGGCGCTCGAAGTGCTCGACTTCTCCCACACCCCCCAGTATCACATATCGCCCCTTGTGGTAAATCATGGCGATAGTCGCTGCAGTTTCCTTTGCGCTTGTCGTCACTTTGCGTCGTGTAAATGGGACGTTAGGGCGCCAGTCGAAATGGAGTCTGATCGAGGGGCGTTTTGGGTTTTCAATGTCATATCGGGCTCGGGAAAGATTCTGGGTGTCGATTCTCAGGATGAACAGCCCATTGAACAGGGAGACACGATTATCATTCCTGCGCATATGGGTCCCTTTAAGCTTGAGCCTTCTGGGGACTCTTTGACAATAGTCAAATCATGGCTTCCAGATTTGTTAAGTGACGTTATTAGCCCTCTTAGACAGGCAGGTTTTAGCGACTCCAACATCATCGGCCTGGGTGGGCATAAATCCAAAAATGACATAAAAAGCGTTTTAGGAATTTAGCTCCCGGCCTAGCCTAAATTTGAAAAGCGGGCAGGTCATGAATACCTGTCTCCTTTGAGTATGGACCCTCGTTCAACTTTCAGAGTCTCACCCTGTGGAGCTTCAACAGAAACGTTACCCTCTATTTTTACGTCACGCTCAAAGAATACCGACCCAGATACTTTTAAGGATTCAGCGTTCACCAGAGAAATAGTGGTGGAATCTTCGAACCTTTGAGGGATCTTAAAAGGAGAATCCAGAAAATCGGAGGCAAAAGAAATCGCAGGAACAACCGGGAGAGAGGCATGTCGAGAAGGATTTCTCCTGAGCCTAAACATGGAATCCAGCAAACATATATCTGACTGCAGCACAAAAAGATCTTCGACTTTCTTTGTCGGGAAAAATCGATCGCGGTTGACTTTAAGCCCTCTGGCCCTTGGAAACGATCCTATGGCGCTTCCCATGGCAGTTTCAAGTTGGACTATGTCAACTCCTCTTATCTTTTTGTAATTTTGCATTATAGGCAGATTCAGCGTCCCTTGATCAAGAATCGATTTCAGGGCTATGAGATCTATCCACACGTTGTTGGTGTTAAAGACTCTAAATCGCTCTATATCCATAAACTCACCGCTGGATTCGGGATTGACCTGAGCTATTTCCAACAACTCCAGCCTCCCGTTTCTCACGACTAGTGTCCCCCCTTTACGGTCTTCGTTGGTCCGATCAGTTACCTCCATCAGAAAACCAGCCTCATGCTTCTGGATAAGACCGAGAATCCAGGGTTCAAGATTGGCCGCCAAGTTGTCGACATTAGATATAAAAGCCCATTGAAATCCCTCAGAAAGAAGTTCATTGAGCAGCCCGGATTCATCTAGGCTTTCATATACATCACCGTGTCCAGGTGGCGCCCAGTCGTCATCGGTTCCGCTATCGAGAGGCGTCAGACCATCCACCAGCAATCTGGGGACCTGTTTCTGTTCGATAGTCCTGACGGTGGAACCCAGTCGATCAATCACTTCCATGGTGGGGGCGTTAGTGAAGAAGCTGTTCATTAGCACTAGCGGGATATCTATGGCCCATTTGTCCCTAAGGGCCTTCATCTGTTTCAGTATTATCTCTAGATACGACATTCCATCCTTGGCTACAAGTATCCCTTTGGGAGCCTCACCACCCATGGTGGTGCTTCTGCCACCGTTAAGTTTTATCACTACCGCCTTCTTCAAAAGCGCTTCACCCGACTCCTCAAGTTTAGAAAAGGCGTTGGAATCCTCGGGAATCTGAAGGAGGAGGTCTTCAGAAGGAGCTGACACCTCGCCAAGAGGAATGTATGGGGATTTTCGACCGGCCCGAAGCACCATACGGATATACGATTCAATACTTTTTTCAGATATCCCCCGAGCTCGCATTTTTAGTCTTATTGAGTCTTCTAACGGCAGCGACATAGTTATTTCTCCATGGTCATAGACATCATTGAAACAGAATCAACCGACTCTTCCAGGCGCAAAAGCCAGGAACGGAAATCAAGGCCATTCCAACAAGCTCATGAATTAAAACAATCTTCTCCTTGAAACAGAACTGGACTCATTCATTTTATTTATAAACCTAAACCTTACCGTTGAAAAACACTTTTCTAATTGTCGCGAAAATCCTGGACCGGGGAATTGAAACGTATGAGTTCATGCCAGGCTCCAGTTTGCTCCCCGTACCCTTTTGCGGTGATAGTCGCCATACATCACGGAGCCTTATTACGCGCTAAACTTGCCTGTAAAGCGCATGACTATCATTACTCATTTGCCTTGGCGATTTAGCGGGTTACCAACATTTCAATTTTGTGTTGCCAGATTACCTTGACAGGGAGAGAGAGTTCGTTCAAATTGATCACATTGTGACCAGTAAGATTGCGAGAACTGAATCCTCCGCCGACCGGAACCCGGCCGAATTGGCGGTACTGGGTGCGTTGGACCTTGGAAAAGCTCATGGATACAAGCTGGTCCCCTTCCTTCAGGAAAACCTGTTCGGGGTCTGCTCACTGGGCAAAAGCCAGGTTTACGCCCTTCTGGCGAAGCTCGAGTCAGAAGGACTCGTGTTCCATGAAAACGAGCAGCACCGCAACTTCCCGTCGCGAAAAGTGTTTGCATTGACTCCCGAAGGGAAAAAACTCTTCGAATCCTGGTTGTCAACACCTGTTAATCACATCCGGGACTTCAGAATGGTTTTTTTTATCAAACTTTTCTTTGCCGGACAAAGATCCAATCGGGAAAAAGTGGAACTGCTCAGGGTTCAACTCAAGGTATGCGAATCCAAGGAAGATGCCTTCCATGAACTGCTAAGATCCGCTTCGAATGAATTACTCAGGCAGGCCATAGGCTACCGGATAACTATCATAAAGAACACTTGTTCCTGGCTGAAATCGGCGATTCTGGAATGTGAAGATTAATGTTTTAAAACGCAACTTTTTTCCAGACTGTAAACAGCTTTGACATCTCATTCAGTTGCGATTCAATCTGGACTCGTATTCTTGGATTTGTCGACTCTCCGTTTTTGACTCCCCCTGTAAGTAAATCCACTTTTTAGAATACCCTGGAAAAGAAGATCGCCATGGCACGTTTAATGCTTTCACTAACTTTAGTCCGTTGATGGGCTGATTAGCGTCTTTTTCCAAGTGGGCTGCAAAGCAATTTGTTGACCTGAGAGCGCTCATCCATTTACATTGCTATGATTGCGGATTTGTGTGGTTGAAGTGGCGGAACCTTTTTTTGAAATAGCAATAGGACTGACCCTTTGTTTTGCTTTCGTCAATGGATTTCACGATGGTGGCAATGTTGTTGCGGCCACAATATGTTCGCGCGCCATGAATCCATGGAGAGCGCTTTTTTATGCGGCAGCGGCTGAGTTTATCGGCC
>JAZDKD010000236.1:0-2285 GCA_043803345.1 Pseudomonadota bacterium | reverse complement strand
CTGAACTTGATTCGAAGAACGCTGCTCCCCGCCGTCCCTCTCTATGCGCTTGTTGGGCATTTGTTTGTTTCTTTCGATCATGACCCACTCACAACAATTTTCTAAATTCGGCCAAGGATACCATGCACTTCGCATGTAATCCGTAGCCAGCAAAACTGGCCACGAAAAATTTCAAATCGAAACGCTCCGACTGACCATATGCAACAATATCAGGATGGTCGAGTATCGTTCTTAATTTTGTACTTCGCGGATTGTGATTAGCCAAAAGAAAAATTACTTCCGGCTTATCTTTTAAATCCAGTTTGACTTTGGTGTCGTTGCTGCATTGGTTAAACTTTAACAATCCGAGTTGATCGAGTTGATTGAACTGCGATTCCATTGTTTTCAGTGATGTTTGATACGAGGTCTCGTCCGAAACAAAATTATCAATATCTTGTAAATGCTTGAGCAATCCCGCAGAACCACCAAGGGCATCATCACCATATTTCATTTCGATCAGTGCCGCTTGACAGTTACTGCCGTTTTTGCGTTTAGATGCAAGCCAGCGTATTGCCAGCATATCGAAGCGAGCGCCAAGACCTGAATCGGCAAATTCAATATCTGAAATAAAATACTCGCTTTCATTTGAGATGCTAGAATAGTTGTTTTCACGGGCAACCAACTGTTGAAACTCACGCTCGTCTTTGCTTTTGATAGAGAAATATAAATCCATCAACTCTTTAAGATGTGGGATTGCGGCGACCCATGTCTTTGCATCATCTTGGCTTATTATTGCTGCCGGTAGAACGGGAATATCTCTTTCATATTTGTTGTATTGAGCGTCAAACGATGACAGGTAAGAACCCTTGCCTTGCTCATCAACCTTGAGGATGTTGCCGCCTCGATAGTAGATGTTGATGTATTTGCCTCTGATAGCTATCATTAGGGTATGATCTTGCTTTACCCGTTCGAGAATTGGGTGGAGCAAACCATTATCTTTCATTAAGTCATCATAAAACTTTTCAGAAAGTTGTCTTGTTTTCATTTATATCTCCCACCATTCTCCATCGTTATGCGCCTCCACGTTATCAAACATCTCGGAGTAGCGCTCTGGCTTAAAGCTGTGAATCGGAACCACCTTGCGTGGGGCAATGGCGGACACGAATTTTTTGAGATCCGCCGGACTAGCGTGTCCCGAAGTATGGATACTGTGTTTCGGGATGCCGTGACGCTCCAACCAACCTTTGAGCATATCATATGAACCCTGCTCCCAATAACCCTCCCATTGTGAATAGATGTAGGTCGCCCCTGCCAAGCATTTTCCTCGCTCAAGATCGAATCGGTGTAATGGACGAAAAAGAAGGGTTGATTTCTTCGGCGCCTGTTGCAGCTGTTCGATATAAATTCTGTTCGATAAATGCCGCTTGAGCAGGTCGAACCAAGCGTTTTCCTTGATTTGAAGACGTTGAGCCTGTGGAATGAATAGTGCGACATCTGGCCATCCTGATTGGGGAATGTTTTTATTGCCTGTCGCCTCCAGAATGGCAGCTGTGTAAAGATCAATAACCAATTTTCTGCCCGTACGTTTGGATGCTCGCAGGATGGAAACGATTCGGTCAATGTTTTGTGCTGAAGTATGAACCAACGCCAAACCTTCCGTAGCGGAAAAAGTCTGCACGAGCTGCGTCTCAATGTCGCTTTCCGTGGGAAATTGTTGATCATCGTTGAGTCGTCCCAATGAAGACCCTTCGACCAGCAGGGCATCGACATTGGCAGGTGCCTTTGCCACCAGACGATCGAACAGTGCCGATTTGCGGCCATGCGCTCGAAAATCGCCGCTATAGAAAAGACGCTTTCCGCCACTCTCAATCAGAAGTCCATAGGCATCATAGGCTGAGTGATCAACAAGAAAGGGAGTGATGCGGAAAGTGCCGACATCGAAGGTTTGCCCTGATTGGTAATCCCAACCCGGTGCGGGAATTGGCCAGTTGCCTGGCAGGAAAGGTACGGCTGTTGCAAGTATCCGCCGGGCGGTGGCTCCCATCCCAACTGGAATATTTGGGGAGATATGCGCCAGCAAACCAAAATGGTCGAGATGGGGATGGGAAATAAGGACACATAGCAGAGAAGGATCGCTACCGTCTAGACCAGTGACACCCGGCAGATAGCGACTTTCGTTGTTGTCGGCATCCAGTGGCAGACCAAGATCAAGCAGAATACGCTGCCCGTCATGTTCAACCTCTACGCAACTGCCGCCAATTTGGTGGCTACCTCTATGAATACATACGCGCATGTTCGTTTCTTTG
>JAZDKD010000235.1:0-2156 GCA_043803345.1 Pseudomonadota bacterium | reverse complement strand
TCCTGGCTCGATGTGGGATACGGAAAGGATTTGCAGGAGTTTTTGCTAAAACATAGTCATATCAAGATGGTATTGGATAACCAAGCCAAACGCTCTTTCGCACAGGCTGATGTAAACACAGTGATAGCCCTTTTTTCGTCCCCTGATGATCACCGAGACTCAGCCTTAGACAAGACAGCCCGATTCGTCATGTTCAAAGTGCCCTTCGAGCACATCCTATCGCCAATCATCTTTGATGAAATCGAAGCAGCTAACGACCGTAAGAGCACACCCGAATATCACATCTCCCCAGTCAGTCAGAATGTCTTGCTGGAAGGAGGATGGGAATGGCCGGAGGAAGCTGATGAAGAAGCAAAAAAGCGATTTGGGTTTGCCTTGAAGGGAAGCAAATATGGTGGTAACAAATGGGGTGGCAAGTATTTAAGAGCTCCTGACATTTATTGGACCATTATGGAAAAGGGGAAAGATAAACTAGTGCGTTTGGGAGACATTGCTGAGGTTAGATTTGGCATAAAGACGGGGGTAAATGAATTCTTCTATCTGGATGAGGCAAAGATTCGGGAATGGGGGATTGAAAGTGAGTTTCTGAGGCCGGTTCTTCGGCGCCCCAAGGAATGTAAGGGGATCCTTATAAATCCCAACGAGCTGCAATACAAGGTTTTTTTGATTGACAAACCAAAAGGGGAAATGAAACGAACCGCCGCCCTAAAATATATAGATTATGGCGAGTCCCAGGGATACCACCTACTCCCGACCTGTGCTTCACGAACACTTTGGTATAGCCTTGGGGAACCCAGGCCGACACAAATTGCGGCCAAAATGACGACTAAGTACCGACATTATTTCCCAGTTTGCCGTTCTGGGATTCTTGTAGACCACAGATTTTATGAGATTCGGCCAACCAAGGGGTCAGTTCAGGGTTTAGCAGCTTCATTGAATGCCCCAATTGTGCCACTATGGCTTGAGAGCACTGGAAGAGCATATGGCGGTGGAGGTGGCCCCCTGGATATTATGGTTTACGAACTCAAACAGGCTTTGCTAATTAACCCTGAGTTACTGGACGAGGATACTAACTTTTGGTCGGAAAAAATTCTCAAAAGACCTGTCTTACATGTGTGGAAAGAATCTGAGTTGAGTGACAGACGAGCATTCGATGAGGTTTTTTTTGACCTTCTTGGTCTTACACAAGGGGAGCGCGAAGGTGTGTATGAGGCATTAATTAATCTAGTAAAAGGTCGGTTGGAAAAGGCCAAAAGCCTCAGGCTCCCTGATCGGCACAAACCAATTGAGCGGGAAGAGGAAGATTAATGCCAGCACATGACATCATCGACAACCGCAATAAAAAATTGGTTGATCACATTAAACAGATTCTTAGCTCCACAGAGGCTGCAAGATTTGCGGTGGGATACTTTTTTCTTTCCGGACTCACCAGTATTGCCGAGAAACTTGCAGGGGTAAAGGAACTTCGGCTCCTTATCGGAAACACCACCAATAGAGAAACTTTGGAACAATTAGTGGAAGGTTACAGAAGATTGGAAATGGTTTCAGATACCTTAGAAGCTGAAAAATATCCAAAGCGAACAGAAATTAAACGGATGTCTACCGAAACTGCAGAGAACATCCGGTCCTCTATGGAACTAATGGATCAGACTGACGAGGGAGAGACTCTGGTCAAGAGTTTAGTGAGGATGATTGAGGAAAAGAGGCTCAAAGTTCGTGTCTATACAAAAGGGAGAATGCACGCCAAAGCATACATTTTCGACTACGGGACAGTCTATGACGGAACCGGAAAGCCTGTGGATCGTCACGAGAATGGAATAGCTATCGTAGGGTCATCTAACCTCACGCTTTCTGGTGTTACTCACAATACCGAACTCAACGTAGTCGTACAGGGGAACGACAATCACGCCGAATTGGTTCGCTGGTTCGAAGGACTTTGGAAAGAGTCTCAAGATTTCGACGAAGCCTTGATGGAGGAGATGAAGCAGTCTTGGGCCGTCGTCCCGGTTCGTCCTTACGACATCTACATGAAAACTCTCTACACGCTGGTCAAGGATCGTCTGGAAGGGGAAGACGACAAAGACATCCTCTGGGACGACGAGATCACCAAACGATTGGCTGACTTCCAGAAAGTAGCTGTCCGGCAGGCCATACAG
>JAZDKD010000234.1:0-3935 GCA_043803345.1 Pseudomonadota bacterium | reverse complement strand
ATCGTACCGGCAGTGTGAACTATGTGCGAATATATGGGATTCGCACCGTTTTGATTATAGCGATTGCATGTCGTTTGGAGAGATGTGGGATTTCTTGGGGAGCTAAATTATGAATTCAAAATGTAAAAAGTGTGGGGGTGATATCAAGTGGTGCATGATGGCGAGCGGCGCTAAAATGCCGCTGGATGCGAAACCGAAAAAATTTATCCAGGTCAAAGAGGGCATCGGCGAGGTGATCGACGTTTATGAATCGCATTTTGCGACGTGCCCTGCAGCCGACCAATTTCGGAGGGGATAAATGAAAAAAGATGAGTTTCTAAGTTTGAAAAGAACAATATCCTGCCTCAAATATATAGCCAGTGGTCCAAGAGAGATTTGGGGCGGATTCTCAGACACAGAGATCCTAACGGCCAAGTCCGCGCTGCACCACATTAAGCGGCTGAGAAAAAGGAGAACTAATGAAACGAAGTGATCAGATCCGCATGGCAATCAGACTCAAAGAGATTGCCAGGGATGGGTGGGAGCAGGCCGTTAGAGAACAAGTCAAGTACTACAACCGGCAGATTGCAAAGCTCAACAGAGAGCTGGAGAAGATACGGGCCGGCGAAAAAGCAGATATCGAGGTTTGCTAAGGAGGACCCATGAAGCGAAGCGAGCAGATAAGGGCATTGATAAAAACAAATAGGACGAAGCGGGAAAATATTCAAAGAGACGCAGATTGTCAGATAGCCATTCTAAAAATTATTGCTGGCAATCTATTGGACGAACTCACTAATATTAACAGTGGCGTAAAAGATGATGAGGAAGTTGAGACTACTTGATTTGTTTTCTGGGGCCGGTGGTACTGCTATGGGATACCATCGGGCTGGCTTCGAAGTTGTTGGGGTGGACATTAAACCGCAGCCACATTTTCCCTTTGAATTCCATTTAGCCGATGCTCTTACATATCCACTAGACGGATTCGATGTGATCCATGCGAGCCCGCCATGTCAAGCACATTCGGCGTTGAAGCATTTGCACCCGGAGAAACAGTATGAATGTTTTATTGGCCGGACGCGGCCGCTTCTGGAAAAGACTGGCAGACCGTGGGTAATAGAGAACGTGCCGGGCGCTCCGCTACGGATCCCGGTCATGCTCTGCGGTTCGTCGTTTGGTTTGCGGGTGCGCCGGCATCGTTTGTTTGAAAGCAGCATTCAATTCATCACGGGCCTGCCGTGCGACCACAAAACGCAGGGGAGACCGATCGACGTAAGTGGTACCGGGGGGCGTCGGATAAATCGCCGGCCGGATGATCACGGTGGGAATACTAATAAGCCAAGAAGCATCAGAGAAGCACAAGAAGCGATGGGAATTGATTGGATGACTCGCTATGAACTCTCCCAAGCGATTCCTCCCGCCTACACCGAATTCATCGGCAGGCAAATCATAAACGCGATAGTGAAGGGTAAAATCCCTTGACATCCGCCGGCGGGTGTGGATAATCGGAATAGTCAAACGGTAAAAGCTGATGACATTCGACAACCTAAAAAAGAAAAGAGCAGCCTGGAGGTACGCCGGGGAAACCTGGCGGGGGTTTCAGCGCCCTACCACCCTTCGGGCTGCTCTTTTGTCTTTTAGGGGGTAGCTATGAAAAGAAGCGAAGAAATCAAACGACTCAAAGATTTGTATATTCAGCACCTTTCCTATTATTTGGGGAAGCAAACGGAAACAGTAGAATTAATCATCAAACTTAATATTGAACTGAAGGAAATAGTCTATGGTTCAAAGCCCGATGAAGACGTAGAAATCCCTTGACTTCCGCCGGCGAGCGTGGATAATGGTGGTAAGGTGAATTACGATAATGACAAAATCTGAAAACAGAATGGACTGTGTGAGCGTTTCGGGAGAGATCCCGGGGGGCGTCGTAACCCCTACCTGGCGTTTGCACGGTCCATTGTATTTTCAGGGGGAGCCATGAAAAGAAGCGACGAAATCCTAAGAGTGATTCGCATTAACGATCAGGCCATCGGCATTAGTCTGAGGCATATCGGAGAAAGCTTGGAACATATCAAGGAAAGCAGGCGCATTATTGATGCGCTTAGCATCGAACTGAGAGAGATCGCCAATGGAGACAAACTCGATCACGAAATCAAGCTATGATATGGAAAATAAACAACTAGATGCGGCTCTTTACTACCTGAATAAATGCAATTTCTCAGTCATTCCGGCAAAAGCCGACAAAAAGCCATTTATTCAGTGGCAGCAATTCCAGAAAGAAAAACCTCCTGAGTCCGTTGTCCGCAAGTGGTGGGGAGAGCAATACAAATTCGCAAATATCGCCATAATCACCGGCAAGGTAAGCGGATTGACTGTCCTGGATGTTGACACTCAGACCGGCAAGGCTCTCCTCGAGGAGCAATTGCCTGATTCATTTCTTACGCCCATTGTTGATACCCCTGGCGGGGGAGAGCATCTATATTGCCAGTATGAAGAGGGCGTAACAAATGCCGTCCGTTTCATGGACGGTTGCGACATCCGCTCTGAAGGTGGGTATGTCATAGCACCCCCCAGCTCGGATGCAAGGGGGGGCTGGAAGTGGCGGAACGGGTGCAAAATAACAGAGACTGCAATAGGTAAGATTCCTGATAGGGTTTTGACCTTAATTAACTCTTTCTCTTTTGTTCATAGTAATAAGATTAATACTATATATATAGAGGGACAAGTTGCGCCGCGTGACAAAACACTTCAAAGCGTGACAAAGCGTGACATAAATTTCAATGAGGGAACGAGGGATGAAAGTTTTTTTCACCTAGTTACAAGGTTGATTAACGGGCACACGCCAATAGAAGAAATAGAACAAATCCTAAGACTTATAAACGCTAAATGCGCCAACCCACCATTACCAGATAAGCAACTAAAAGAGAAAATTGCATCAGCTTTTAAGCGGGCTGATACTCGTGAAAGGAATCTATCGCAGGAGGTTTTTGAATGGGTGCGTGACATGAGCGGTACATTCAGTGTGACAGAATGCGAACAAGCGTTACAACTCGTGACAAGAGAACAAAAAGCCAACAGAAGACAGATATTCCACAGGCTGATTGACAAGGGAATTTTGGTTAAAGATTCAATAAAAGCAAATACATATAGAGCTATTAACGCTGAAGAGACTGAAATCAAGTGGTGGGAGGCTACTGGCTCGGAATTAAAAATGAGGTTTTTCTTCGATCTTCAGGAGTGGGTAAAGCTCTACCCAAAGAATATTATAGTCCTTGCCGGGAGTCCGAACGCCGGAAAGACTGCCCTCATGCTAAACCTGGCAATGAGGTCCCTCCAGGAGAACTATAAGGTAACTTATCTGAGCTCGGAAATGGACGCCACGGAATTGAAAGTAAGGTTAGAACTCATAGACAAGCCCAATTTTGAAGAAATGAAAAAGATCCGGTTCCTAATGCGAAATCGGGATTTTCCTGATGTGATAGATCCGGACGGAGTAAACATTATTGACTTTTTTGAAATCACCGACCGATTTTATCTTATCGCGGAGGAATTAAAGCGAATTTGGAACAAACTGAAAACAGGGGTGGCCTTCATTGCGCTGCAGAAAGATCCAAAAAAAACTGAAGGACGAGGCGGAACATTCGGGCTTGAGATTCCCCGCCTTTATCTCACAGTGGATTATGACAAAGAAAACAGCCATGCCCTCAGAGTTATAAAAGCAAAAAACTGGAAGGGCGAAAATCCAAACGGGTTCATTCAATATTTCAAAATCCATCAAGGTGTGAATTTGTATCCCAAGGGAGTATGGAAACCGGAGATTTGAAATGCCTAAGATCATCTATGACAAAATCCTTAGACAGACTAACCTTGCAATTCAGTATGACATTGGCGGGGAAAAGCCATGGATCCCAATCAGCCAAATCGAATATGAAGATCTTGGCAATAATATCCTAGGCCTG
>JAZDKD010000233.1:0-14499 GCA_043803345.1 Pseudomonadota bacterium | reverse complement strand
TACGAATTCTATCGTACGTGGGTCAAAGACCCCGAAAAAGCGCGGGCGAACGTAGAAAAGTTGACTCGAGCCACGGTCGGGACTGCCGAGTGCACAATCAGAGGGATCCCATGTTAAGAAGATTTCTCTAGTTAATGGTGTACCGTGAGAAATTGATTTTTGTGCAAATTGCCGAACGAAAATTCCTTGGTAAGGTTGATCATGTCTCTGTGATCAACCTTTTTTTGTTTAACCGTTTCTTCCGGAACGTTCAAGGGAGATGCCTTATTCTCCAAAACCCCTGTCTTCCCAAGGCCGTCGAGTCCAATTGTAGCATCGTGCGATAACTGGGAATCGCCGGCTTTAACATCCATCTCGCTTAGCGACTCACCGGCTCGGACGTTTTATACATCCCCTTTGACCGCCTCAACTATTTCAGCACGGATCATTACCCTCTTGAGGGGCTGAGAATTGACAACATTAAATTGCTGTTTGACAAACTATATTAATGCTACCATTAAAAAAATCTCATTCATCGGAGGGTACCATGAAAGCTAGACGTTTAATCGGTTTGTTCATAGCCATCATTTTTGTTCTGACAACCGTGGTTGCTTTCGCCGCCGGAGACAGCTACGTCGTAATCAAGGACAAAAACGGAGACTGCAGGGTGGTCAAGGCCCAGGAAAAAACACCCAAAACAATAGCAGGCCCATTCAAGACAAAAGAAGAAGCGCAGAAAGCCAAAGAGAAGGAATGTTCAAAGAAATCCAGTGAACCAGCTAAACCACCCAAGAGATAGCCGCTGATTTTCTAACCAGATTCGGACATTATTTCGCGACTGTGCTGATTCCTTAGACGATTTCAGAATTATACGGGAGCGAATTCCATGGAGGTTCACAATATGGGGTTCTTTGACGAAGTTGCAGGTGGACTTTTGAAAAATGTCTTTTCAGGTCAGGATGCACAGGGCGGCATGTTGGAAAGCATTATGGCTATCCTCAAGAGTTCCGAGTCCGGTGGTGCTGCGGGACTTTTAAACACTTTCAACGAGAAAGGTCTTGGCGAGGTAATGTCTTCATGGATTGGCACTGGAGAAAATCTTCCCATTTCTTCTGAACAAATCCAGCAGGTATTGGGAAGTGATCAAGTCCAACAGATTGCGGAAAAGCTGGGGGTATCTGCGGACGACGCTTCGAGCGGTCTGGCCGAAATGTTGCCTCAAATTGTGGACAAACTAACGCCTGACGGCTCCCTGCCAACCCAAGACTTGCTTCATCAGGGTTTGGGAATGATTGCGGACAGGCTTTTTGGCAAGTGAGCTTTTCCGCCGAGATGTCGCCGTAAGATAATCTAAAGGTTTTCCTCTCAAATGCCGCCAGCGGGCTTCGGCAACGAAGCCGCCGGCGTTCATCAGATTCGTTGAGTGTTAGGCATGAGAAACGGCCGTGGCATGTATGATGATACTGGATCTTGCGCTTCACAGACCTCTTAAATCAGGTATCATCCAACCTATAGCAACAAAGTATTTTTCTTTGCGTAATTATCACCAACAAAATACGATTTGGGAATCATTGCGTGGATGCCTTTTGCCAGGTCGACGACCTGTGTTACTCGGAGGTCAACCGCCATGCTGCAAAAAGCATAGCAATCAAGTTCATCCATCCCGTATCACTTATTGAGGAATTTTATGGCGTTACGAACAGCCATTTTGTTAGACTCAATCATGTCGGTGTGGAATCCCATGGCAATCCAATGAGTCGGTGTGGATGCGAAAGGCTCTTGCACCAATCCCTTGCGGTCCTTGCGAACGGTGAGGCGAAGTTTCATACTCTTGAAAGCCCCCTCCGGGGCGTTGAGATTAACCTCTCCGTCTCCTTGGGCCAAATGTGCGTCACCGGTTTTCAGCCCGGCGCCTTGAAGGTGTACTGGTAAATAAAGATTTGAATCGGAAAAAGAATGCCTCGGGCAATTGATAGACTTTGTGCGGTACAGAGGAGTGCGGTATGAGACTGTCAGATGAAGACTGTGAATCTCTCGGGTATGCAAAGAACCTGCTTGAAAATCCCACTCTGGCCGCCAGGATCACAGACCTGATCGGCAGGCCTATCGAAGCAGGAATTAAGGTGCTCCCACAGGGCTGGGCTGATATGGTAAATAAGGCCACTACGATTTCACTAGAAAAGGCTCTTGACGTTGCCTTGTTGACGCTTCACGACAGGCCGCGAACGGAAGCGTGGGAAAAACTACATAAGCTCGCTGTTACCGCAACTGGTGCAGGAGGCGGCGCCTTTGGGCTTGCTGCATTGCCCTTTGAGTTACCGGTCTCGACGACAATTATGCTTCGCTCTATTGCTGATATAGCAAGAAGCGAGGGCGAACGGCTCCACGTAATCGAGGCAAAGCTTGCCTGCCTTGAGGTGTTTGCTCTTGGTGGGAGAAGCGCGAGTGATGATGCGAATGATGCTTCTTATTTCTTTATTCGGGGGCTATTTGCGAAAACAGTGTCACATGCAGCTAAGTATATCGCTGAAAAGGGCCTCGCTACCAAAGGAGCGCCAGCTTTAGTGAAGTTCATTGCCCAAATTGCAACCCGTTTTGGGGCAAGCGTTTCTCAAAAGGTTGCAGCTCAAGCAGTACCAGGTATCGGTGCGGTAGGGGGAGCCATCATAAACTTACTCTTCATAGATCACTTTCAAAGCATGGCGCGCGGCCACTTTATCGTTCGCAGACTCGAACGGAATTATACGCCAGAGTTGGTTCGGAAAGAGTACGAAACGCTATAGCTTTTCCTCAATACATAAATTTGTCCCAGGAATCCCTCAGACTCAATCTGAGCCACTTTCAAAACAGGGGAAGGGAGAAAAAGTGTGCATGCCCCGAGGTAATCACGGCTCTCCGTGGACTTTGGCAGATTTAGAGAATAAGTTTTTATTCGCTTACGAGTCAAATTGTGGTAGGGACTTCTCGATGTTCGGGAACGTTGATTGTGAATATCACCCTGGAATGAATCTAACAGTCGAAAAAAATATGGAGTCACAATGAAACGATTACCGCAAAATGCTGACCTCACTAAATTAACTTTAGCTGAGAAAAGCGTGATCAAGAAATGCATGAGCAAATTTTGCATCCATGAAATGGATATCTGCCCATGTAATAGCCGTAAAGATTCCTCGAAATATTGTGAGAATTACGCTCACATGGTTAAAGTTTACGCCAAGATCCGTCAGCCGGATCTGTTCACGCCTGTCGAGCACGTCGCTTAAAGTATAATTCCTGGCGATCACACGGAAAAGCATGAATGCAATTCAGTAATTATGGTTCAAAATATCTTACAGTGACCTTTTTCCTGCCGGCGATCCGCCGATACTCCTCGGCAGTGTGGCCCAGCGCCACCACGGCGTAAACATTTTCATCAGTTGGGATACCGATTGAATTCTGGATTTTGCGATTTCTTTTCATAGGCTCTACAGCCATACCGATCAGGCAGCTTCCCAGGCCCATACTGTGTGCGGCCAAAAGTATGTTCTGGGAGGCAAGTAACGCGTCTTCTTTGGGTAATGTGGCCTTGGCCTTGCATCCCACCACAATGGCCGCCGGCGCTCCATGAAACAGCCTGTCAATTCCGGACCTGTCGAACTCTTCAAGCCCTTCTTTTACAGTCTGGTAATATTCCCTGTAATACTGGGCAAGTTCAGGCTGCCCTATTAACTTCAAAAAATTGCGCAACAGGCTGTTCTTGGCCATATTGTTCAATTTCAGGTAGAAGCGTTGAATATGTTTCGCAAAGGCCATTACAGCTTCCCGATTTGGCAAAATTGTAAAGGTCCATAGCTGGCAATTTGTACCAGAAGGCGCTGTACATCCGATCTTCACAAGATCTTCGAGGACAGACCGATCAACAGGCCTGGAAAGGAATCTACGGCACGAACGTCTGGAGGCCATCAGTCGCACAAGTTGACCAGTGTTAAATTCGCCGTAAGCAAGCCAATTACTATCGCCCTGAAATGTGACGAATTCGGACATGGTTTCGTCGATGGCCCCTACAGTAACTGCGCTTTCGGGGCAAATCGCCTGACAGTGCCCGCAGTTCAGCGATCGATCACCTGTAACTTCAGCCTTGCCATTAACCATTGAAAGAGTTTTGACCGGACAAACCTGGACACAGAGTCCACACCCAACACATAAGTCAGGATCAATCTTTGTAGTAACTTTTTCCAATAATTCTCTCCTTCCAGATCAAGCTCTCCGGGGAATTCCTCTAAAGACCCTTCGTTAGCGCATCAGTCATGAACAAGTATACCAAAAGATTCATCCCACGCTGGATGACATTTCCTCTTTCACAACCTTGCTCAATCGCTTGATTCGGTATTCTTCCTTAAACGCTTCTGACTTGGTCAATTCCCCCGATGACCAGACCAGCCTGACCGGCAGCCTTGACCTCGTGTAACGCGAACCTACGCCCCGATTGTGCTCAGTCAATCGGCGGTCTACGTCCGATGTTACACCGCAGTAGAGACTGTTGTCAGAACATCGAAGCAGATAAACACGCCAACACATCAATCAACTTCCTGAATTAACGAGATAAATAGGTTTTCCAATGAGGCGTTGACTCCCGCGGCCTCTAAATCCAGAATCTGACGTATCAAACCATTAAATTAATCAGGAGGCCAAATTGAAATCGTACACCGAAGCTGAATTAATAGTTGTGAGACAATCTTTTTGCAAGACGAACTATCCGGATTTTCAGTATATCGGCCGGTTTGGTTCAGACGATGAAGTGATAGCGCTGACTATGCAGATGGAAATGTCGGGCCAGACGCTTCTTGATACAGAACCATCAATGAACCTGGAAACAAAGTGGTGGCAAAGTTTGCAAACAGGGGAGGCCATCCTCCCCACTGCGCAATACATCCCCAACCCATCAACCCCTCTCGTAAAACCTCAACGCCGCCTCAATCGAAGTGTGGATCAAGGATTCAGAAGCCCTCGGTATCTGAGCCCGAACTCTCTGGTAAACAAAACCACAACGGGCCGAGTCTTTCATTTGAAGATCTGAACATTCCTTGACCTTGCCCCCATTCACCCACTAACATCATTCAACACTCTAACGAAAGGTTTTCCATGAGATATGTAATAGCTTTTTCGTCACCGGCAGGCTCCACCAGAAAAATAGGGTGGGCAATAAAGGAAACACTGGAAGAACTGGGCAGGGATTTCATCCTGACAGATCTGGGCAGGGAGCGAAATAGCTCCGCCACTATAGAGAATTTCACAGGTGGCGATCCGTTTTGCCTTTTCATCGGGACTCCCGTTTTAAGGGACCTGGCGGCAGCTCCGGCAATGTCGTTGATCGGGGGCCTCAACTATGCGCCTCAGTCTATTGCCGTTCCTTATTGCACGTGGGGTGGGGCGGCCAGTGGCATAGCGCTATACCAGATGGCGCAGGCTCTGCTGGACAAAGGGTTCCTGATACCGGCGGCGGCAAGGGTAATATCGTCGCATTCGATTATGCGCAATGTCGATAATCCGCTGGGTGATGGGCATCCCAACAAAGAGGATGTGGGGGCGGTCAAGGGCATGGCCAGGCTTGTGGTGGAGGCGATAGACTCGGGAGATCGACGAAGCCTCGATCTACAGGCCCTGGACTATCCGAATCCGGAACTGGCCGCCGAAATGAAGAAGAAACTCAGCGCCCCCATGCCTGTCACACCGAAAACGCTGGATAAGGAACTCTGTACCCTATGCGGTGTGTGCGCTAACGAATGCCCGGCAGGAGCGATAGCGCTTGATCCGGAACCGAGGTTCAGTGATTTATGTTTCGATTGCCTTAACTGTTTTTGTCTGTGCCCGGAGAAAGCTATCAAATTGCCGGTAAGCCTTGAGAAAATGATCGAGATGATAAGAAATCGCTCAAAAACCTTTAATGAAACCCAAAGGACGGTGGTTCTATATCCTGAATGAAACGAAGAGGAACGGGATCGCTTGTGGCGTCTCCCGGATGTTTCGCAGGAATAAAGTCACAAATGAAGATACTCTAACCCTGGATGCGGTGCGGCCAGTTACTGTGAAAAATCGGCGCCGGACCTTGCGCTGTCATGCCAAAATCGACCCGAGGTGCCAGCATTCCTGGATTCCCGTGCTCACGGGAATGACAGTCCATAAAAGTGGCCTATAAATAGTTTTGTGTAAAATGGAATGTTTGTTTTCAAGAGTTTGTCAATATTGGTCGATTTGGAACCGACAAAGATGTGATCGACATGTCTAACCGGGTAATGATGTCTGCCCAGGCGCTTTTCGATGTGACACCACCAATGGACCGGGAGATAAATTGCTGATAGCCGTCATCACCAGATTTGGCCAACTGGATCTGAAACATTATAAACGGTCTGCTTGTCTTAATACGTTTAGAATTAATGTGTGGTTCAATAAAGGAGAACTAATGAAAAAACTACTTTTGATAGGCTTGGGGCTGGTGATGCTCATGGCCTCTTTCGGTTATGCCGCGGATGAACCTGCAAAGGCTCCTGCAGCAGCCACTGCGCCTCCTGTGGCCGGTTCTGAGACCGTAGTCTTGGGCGTAACGGTTACAGAGTTAACAAATGTGGTTAATGGTTGGAGCGTCAAGAAAAAAGTCTTGGGTAAGACAGTCTACAACGATAAGAAGGAAAAAGTTGGCAAGGTTGATGATATTATCATCGCTCCTGACAAAGTCGTTACCTATGCGATAATTGGGGCTGGTGGATTTTTGGGCATGGACAAGCATGACGTCGCTATTCCCATCAAGCAATTTAAAGCGGTAGATGGAAAGTTTACATTACCTGACGCAACAAAAGACACTATCAAAAAAATGCCAGCCTTCAAATACGCAAAATAATTGAACCGGCCCAGTTTTAGTGTCAAAGTCTCACAGTCTCACAGACTCAGATGTGAGCCAGGCATATTCTGATGATATGTCTGGCTCCACTCGCCGGCGCTCAAATGTAATTGGCGTTGGGTACAACGCCGGTCGCCTTTCTTTCACTCTTCATCAATAATCTTTCGGATCTTCTCAAGGAGTTGTGGCGTGTCAAACGGCTTCAGGATGAAATCTCTCGCTCCCGCTTCTTTCAATTCCTGAGTCATCCCTCGCCTGTTGTGCCCCGTTATAATAATTACTTTGATATTCGGGCCCATGTTTCGTAAAGCTTCAAGGCACTGCTTACCGCCTATCTCCGGCATTATTAGATCAAGCAGGACCAGTTGGATTTCTTCCCGATGTTTTTCATAAAGTTCTACAGCGTCTCTAGCGTTTGACGCTCGAATTACCTTGTAGTTAGCCCCAGTCAGTTGGTGCGAAATCATTTCAAGGATCTCGGGCTCATCGTCTACTACGAGTATGGTTTCACCTTGTCCCTTTGGTGATTCTGTTTTCTCAGAGAGTTGTTCATGAGTGACTTCCTCTATCGCCGGGAAATAGATTTTGAAAGAAGTGCCTATAGCTGGCTTGCTCTCACAAATAATCCTAGCGGCATGCTGTTCGACTATCCCATAAACCACTGCGAGCCCGAGCCCTGTTCCTTTGCCTTTCCCCTTGGTGGTGAAGAATGGTTCAAAAATGCGCCTTATTGTTTCTTCGTTCATGCCGCTCCCAGTGTCCGTCACCGACAGCAGTACGTAGCGGCCAGGCTTTGTGCCGGGGTGAGAACTACAGAATTTCTCGTCCAATACAGTGGTCACAGTTCGGATAGTCAGCGTTCCGCCATCAGGCATGGCGTCGGCCGCGTTTATCGCAAGGTTCATCAATATCTGTTCTATTTGAGTCGAGTTCCCTTTGATTGATGATAGATCAAGGGCTTTTACAACATCCATCTTGATCATTTTGGGAATGGTTCTGGCCAATAAAGACTCAACTTGCTCGACAAGTTCGTTGAGATTTAACGGTTCGAGCTGGACGCTTGTTTTTCTGCTGAACACCAGCATCCCTTTGACCAATTCAGCGCCGCTAGTGGCCGCTTTTCTAATTCTTGCGAGATCTGTCCGCAAATGATCAGGTAGATCTTTGTTAAACTCTATCAATTCCAGGGAACCCATAACCACCTGGAGCATATTTCTGAAATCGTGAGCAAATCCTCCGGCAAGATTACCTATGGCCTCCATCTTCTGGGCCTGGAAGAGTTGCTCCTGAAGCTCAATCTGTTTCGTAATATCATGTTTCACAGACACGAAGTTGGCGAGGTTCCCTGACTGATCGTAAACAGGCGATATGGTCGCATCTTCATGGTATAGGCTCCCATCTTTTTTTCTATTGATAAAATGCCCTGTCCATACCTTGCCCGATCTGATTGTGGCCCAGAGGTCCCCGTAAAAAATATCATCATGTTTGTCGCTTTTGAAAATGTCGACACCCTTGCCTATTAATTCATCTCTTCCGTAACCGCTAGATTTCTCCTCAGCCGGATTCACGTATTGAATTATCCCGTTAGAGTCAGTAATGACTACAGCTTCCGCCGCCTGTTCAATAGCGGTGGATAGTAGTCTCTGAGATTCCTCAAATTGCTTACGCTCGGTGATGTCCTCTGAAATACCCAATAGAAATTGAGCTGTGCCATCGGCGTTCAGGATTGGAATCTTTTTTGTGTGTAATATTCGTTTGCCCTTATTTTTGGTTTCTATTTCCTCTTCAGAAATGTCGAGCAGCTTTCCCTCAACCAGGACCGACCTATCTTTAGCAACGAAGAAGTCCGCTTGAGCCGGAGGGAAAAAGTCGTAGTCGTTCTTACCAAGTAAGTCCTCTCGGGAATAGCCCAGAAGATCTTCTCCAGCCTTGTTAAATCGAACAAATCTAAGATTCTCAGCATCCTTGACGAAAATCATGTTCGGTATGTTTTCAAGGACTTGTTCAAGAAATTTCTCACTCCTCTGAACAGCCTCCTCCGAACGCTTGCGTTCAGTGATGTCAATGAACGTTCCCCTGGCTCCCTCGAAGGCATTGTCCTTCAAAATAGGTTTTGTGTGTGTCCGGACATCGTGGACCTCCCCAGATTTGCCCACTACACGATATTCCAGCGGATATTCGACCCCTTTAGTGAGTTCAGCAAATCTCTCGATCAACAAGCCTCTATCTTCCGGATGAACAAATTCCAGGAACGTCTTCCCTACGAAATCTTCCGCTTCGTATCCAAACGCATTCCGGACAGCCGGACTGATATAGGTAAGCGCCCCCCGTCCATCGATCTCAAAGATAACGTCGCCAATACTTTCCACAAGATTTCGATACTTCTCTTCACTCTCACGCAGCGCATCCGCAAACATCTTGGACTCGATCAGCGTCTTCTCTAGCTTCAGGTTACTGTGGCTAAGTTGGCCTATCATCGATGCCAATTTCGAGTAAAACCTCATTAAGTCTGCAGTTTTCTCATTACTCCACCTTAGAACTCTTTGAAGGGCAGCAAGGTATTCAGACTTGTCAAATCCGTACCGCTCGGCCTGTGCAGCGAACAATTCTATATCAGGGGCTTCATCCTCAAACAGAAACTGTCCATAGAAAATATTGCCCACGTGCTTTCCGCCCATAAAGATGGGCGTAACAACGTCCCACATGTTATTCTTGCATTTATATAAGAGATACTCTCCTTCCCTCACGTTCTCTGTTAGATAGACATCGCTTTCAAGACAATTCTTGAGCGTTTCCGGATGGACACGGTGGAATTTCGTACAGATATCATGCCACCCATTAGCGACCAGTATGTTCCCTTTCAAGTCAAGAATGGCGATACCAATATTCGTGAGTTTATAAAAGTCATCCATGAGTGACTGGATTTGAGGAATATCGACGACCTTAGCAAATTCATCCTGCTCTATTTCATTGTCAGGCGAAAGGATATTGGGGCGCTTTCCACTTAGATTCTTCTCAATCTCTCGTAATCCTTCACTTGGTAGGAGGATCTTTCCGGGACCTAAGCTTTTACCCTCAGCAGCCTCGAATTCGGCCACCTTACGGCGCATTTTGTTCAACTCATCGATAAGCTGTTCCCTGGTTTTGCCTTGGTCTTGCATGAAGGAATACCTCGGAGTGGAAAACCATTGATATACTGAAACAGGATTTTCCCCTCGAATTAAGGTTTAATCAATATCCAACCCAGACCGAACCTCTTTCACTAGCTCTGCCATCGCAAAAGGCTTCTGCAAAAAACCCTTCACGAGAGGACGGATCTCTTTGTGTAGCTCATCTTCCGGAGCATAACCACTGGCTATCAAAACTTTTACTGATGGGTCAATCTTTAACAGTTCCATTAAGCAGTCTCTTCCGGACATCTCCGGCATGAGCAGATCCAGAACCACCAGAGATATTTCTTCTTTTCTGGACCTGTAAATATCCAGGGCTTCTCTCCCATTGGTGGCCACAATGACCGTGTAACCAGCGCTTGCCAGAAACCTCTGCTCCAAATCAGCGACCGGTATGTTGTCCTCTACAACCAGGATCGTTTCCGTACGTCCTGATTGAACTGTCGGGGCGCCACTTCTAACATCCGCCAAAGGCTCTTCAATGGACGGGAAGTAAATCCTGAATTCGGTTCCCTTGCCTGGTTCACTCTGACAATCTACGTGACCACCGTGCTGTTGTACTATCCCCTTAACCACCGAAAGTCCGAGCCCGGTTCCTCTTGTAGAACCCCTTTGTTTCGTTGAAAAGAAGGGATCGAATATTCTGGCCAGAGTTTCCTTATCCATTCCTCGACCGGTATCTGAAATCGATAGCAGCACATAGCTACCGGGCTTCAATCCATGATGGCCCCTAAAAAATTCATCGTCCAAAGAGACGGTTTTAGTAGCGATTTTTAGCCGACCACCATTTGGCATGGCCTCTGCGGCGTTAATGGCAAGGTTCATGACAAGTTGATCAATTTGACCATGGTCCGCATGAATCGTTGTTGGTTCTTCCGCCAAATCCAGATCAATTTGAACAACTTGGGGAAGAGAGCGAGACATTAAAGTGGACAGTTGACTGATTTGATGATTGAGATCCATATTGACAGGGAATATCGGGGCCTGTTGACCGAAGGCAAGTAGCTTCGTCACCAGATCAGCCCCTCCCTTCGCCGTTTCAATTATCGTTCTAAGTTCGTCGTACCCAGGTTCACTCGTTCTCTTGTCGCTCAGTAGCAGGTCCGAATAGCCAAGAATAATTTGGAGCATGTTATTGAAGTCATGCGCTATCCCGCCAACAAGTGTGCCAAGCGCTTCCATCTTTTGGGATTGGAAAAGCTGGGCCTGCAGCAGTTTACTCTCAGTAATATCTTCCGACAATTCGATAACGAGTTCGACCTCACCATGTTCATCTTTGACCGGGTATGATGCAATTCTATGAGTACGTTTCAGACCCTGGGATACAATTTCTCTGTCAATTTTGTGCGGCTGTCCATCTTGAAAAGTGAGCGCACAAGGACAATCTTCGCATTCCGATGAACGAGGAGGATCGTTGTAAACTTGGTAACATAATGCGGCCTGTTGTGATCGAAGACGAGGATAAGACTGTTGAAGGACATCATTTGCGGTCACGATCTCCATGTTTCGATTGATGACGGCGATTCCAAACCTCAAATTATCCACTACGGCTCGGTAGAGTTTCTCACTGGTCCGCAACAGATGTTCTATCTTCTTCCTCTCCGAAATATCCAGAAATGCGGCGACAGATCCTCTTACCTCTCCTTTGTCGTCAAACAACGGCACTGCATTGCCAAGGGCGAACACCTTCCGTCCATCGGAAAGTCTATACTCAATCTCATGATCGAGAATTCGCTGTCCCGAGGCAATTGACTGTTGCATCGGGAGTTCGTCTACCCTGTATTCGGTCCCGTCTGTTTTTAGATGTTTGATGAAAAGCGCTTGACCCTTTTGGGCCGCTGTCTGCGACACATTGGTTTCAGAAGGCACTCCGAAGAGTTCGTTAACCAACCGATTCCCGGTGATAACTCGGCATTCCGGATCGAGACCTATCCAGACCATTGCTGGAATGGTGTCCAAAATCGTGGCCAGCTCCTCTTTTCGCTGACGTAATTCCCCCTCAATCCGCTTGCGTTCGGTGATTTCGGAGATAACCCCGACCGCCCCCATGTGATTTCCTTTCGCATCTTTGATAGAGGAAGTCGATAGGTCACCCCAGACAATCTCCCCGTCTTTTCTCAGATAACGTTTCTCAAGTCTATATGAATCCACATGCCCCGCCATAAGGGTTTCGAGGTTTTGTTTCGAGATTTGCCTGTCGTCTGGATGAGTGATTTCCTCAAAAGTGAGTCGCTTTATCTCATCCTCAGTATAGCTGAGCATATTAGTTAGCGCTGGATTCACAGCGGTAATTCTTCCATGTCGATCGAGTGTATCAATTGCTACGGCCGCATTGTCAAAAACAGCCCTGTATCTTTGCTCACTTTCCCGCAGATCCTCTTTTCTTTGTTTGAGTTCAATGATTAACCTTGCTTGTTGCACGTTCTGGTGGGCGACGTTTGAAAGCAGGTTGGCCAGGGTGAAAAGAGTTTTTGCGACAGCCTCGAATTGCTCTTTCTTCATAGTAGGAACTTCGCTAAAGGCATCTAAAAAAGTCTCTTCGTCCACTCCGATCTCACGGGAGTATGCCCGCATTTTTTCTTCCGTATGTGTCTCGTCACGTACCTGTCCTATCAACCAGTTGGCAATATGTCTTCCGTTGACTGTGATGCTTGCGCCGGCGTCCCAGAGTCCACTACTCAGGCATGGCTGGACCGTAGGTCCTTGCGAACAATAGCGGCCGATTTCTGCGTCTGATTTGTAGCAGTTGGCCAAGCCCTTTTCAGTCTGGCGGATGATGTCTTCACACAGCCGTCGAAAATTGCTCGGTCTGGTGATTGGCCGTCCATTGGTATGCGTGATAATGGAGGCCACTCCGGTGGCCTGGGCAAACTGGTCCTGTAGCCTCTGAATGTCCTCAATGTTGAAAAGCTCATCGAACTCAATGCAATTGGCCTGGTCCAGCGGACCAGTTAGAGCGACAATGCGTTTTTCGAGAGACTCCTCCGCCTTCTTGCGGTCCGTAATGTTGGTGATATGTCCGGTCCAAACCACATCACCATTATCCATTTGGGTTGGACTGGATTCAACTCTTATCCAGCGGGTCTCCCCTTCGACCATGATTCTGCCTACCCAAGCGAAGGGCCCAGGGGCTTTCTCAACAGATTCAATCAGGCTGATAAATTCAGGCAGGTCATCAGGATGTATGAGACGGAAAGCCGTTTCAGAGTTGTCGAGGATATCTTCACGACTTAGGCCGGTTAATTTACAGAAGCGGCTATTAACGAAATCAAATTGCCACCCTCCCAATGCCTTCATCCTGAATCGGCATACCCCGACAGGTATGTTCGACACCAGGTCCTTGTACATGCTTAAGCTATCACGCAAATCTTCTTCAGTTGTTTCTTGCCGCATAATTCGCCACGCCCCCGTGCTTCTCTTCTAGCAATTGAACAGATCCAGTTTGTGAATTAATTCCACAGCAAACCTGTTGCGTTTGAATGATTGCTGAAATATCAAAACCTGAACAGCATACGAGGTCCATATTTGGAGACTTGGAACCTCGTCCTATGAGTGACTCTTTATATTGAAACGTATATAGGACGGAATAAGCTGAGTTGAGCTGAGCGCACCTGATTTTAGGCCAGAGCGTATAAGTTAGCAAGATTATAATTAAAACTATTATAGATAAATTCTGTCTCACAAAGTTTTTATTAATGGTCCAGGTAAAAAGAACGGTGGCATAAATGCATGAGCTGTTATAAATTGATCAGAGGAAAGGGAGAGTTCAATTGTGAAATCCAATGAACCAGAGCTAGGAATCGTCAAAATTCGACGGTCATGAGACCAACTATTTTAGACTGTGAATTTATGATCTTGACGCTTTTGCGAATATTTAGGCGGATAAAAAGTTTTGAGGTTTTTCAAAAAACCGGGTCGCGTTTCAGAAAATAAAATCGCTGAAAATCGTAACCTACTGAAATCTTCGGCAGTCCCAACCAGTTTCGAACCGGTGTCTCCGCCGTGAGAGGGCGGGCCGAGGAATAATAATATCAACTACTTAACCACATTTTCCCAAATCTAGGGCCCTCAACAACCCTTGGTGTAATTCAATAACACTCAATATTCTAGCAAAACGGGGGAAAGCGAGGGACAGGCAAAATGGGTGGCGCCACTGTCCATTTTTTCTAGACCATCTCTCTATTCAAGGCACTCCTCCGCATAAATCGTTCAATAAGTGATACCGACCCATGAAGCGCTTCGGGTTTATGAGCGGAAATCGGACCAGCTCTGAACGATATTGATCGATTCTAAGACACTAGGTTAATTCGTAACTCCCTGATAATACAACGACCACTAATGCAGTGGCATGTTATTAGGACATTCTGCTCCTGTCCCGCAAACCATTTGCGGCTCACAACCAACTCCATCGCTGTGGCTAACTAACTAACACCACAGCTTTTTTTGACATCCTCGTCCACCGGCAATAGTTGGCAC
>JAZDKD010000232.1:0-5066 GCA_043803345.1 Pseudomonadota bacterium | reverse complement strand
CCTTTTCAACTACGGCAAAAACGTTGATTTTGTGGGCCAGACACTCCCCTTCCCAGATTGTCATTATAACTGCGACAACCGCAAAAGAAAGACAAAGCCCCATAACGATTTTTATATTACTTGTCATGTGGTTCATCAATGACCTCCTTAGTCTAAATTGAAATGAGATCAGACCCGCTCGCGTGGCTTAACGCGGGCCTGATCTGCAATAATATCGGTATCTACTGAAAAGGCGATTAGGGCTTGTTGACAATTCGCGTTACGCCTTGCGGATGAACAAGATTATTCCATGGGGTAGGCGTGTACCCACATGACGGCCCCAATCTCCACTTTTCTATCTTTACCCTCAAATTTTATCGGCTTGTCGCCATCCATAAGGGCTGCGAAACCCCACCACCCGGCTTTGGGCATAGCGAATGTGAAACAGCCGTTTTCATTGGTTTTTACTACTTGAGTTACATGGGAATCAGTTGGAGCTTTGGTTTTTCCCTTTCCCCAGAATTCTATTTCAACATCGCAATCAGGAACAGGCTTTCCATCCCTCTGCACCTGGCCGGTGAATACATTACCCGCATACAGGCTGTATGGGCGAGTTAAGGGTACTATCTCACACGGTAATCCGGCCTCTTTGGCGATAGGCTTGTCCCAGCCTTCCTCTGCGCCTAACCCGTCAACTATGACTTTGGTCACATGCTGTATGAACTTGTCTTCGGCCGGTTCCCAATAAGGTGTGGGGATAAGAAAAAAAGCGTAATCAGCCGGTCTGGTTATCTTGAATGAGGTTTCCCATGTGGACTTTCCGTCAACTTTCTTTTCTTTAAGCGTGTCAAGCAGATTGATTACCTTGTCACCCGCAAGCACTCCAAACTTTTCCGGTCTGTTCATCTGCATCTGGGGCCCGCCCTCAAATGGGTGAGTAAACTGGATCAGGATTCCAATTTCTTTGTTGTCTTCCTTCCCAACGACATCATTGGATGGTATGACCATGGCAAAGTGCGCTGAAGACACAGCGACGAGGGTAAACGACAGGATCAGGCATAATAGAGCGGCAAAGACCGATCGTTTCATGATGAGCGACTCCTTAATAATTAAATTGTGACGCAAGGCGTCTGATAGCATCTTAATTATTTTCATGCCACCTGTCAACGCCCAGTTTTTATTAATGCGCTCAGGAATAACTTCACTCAGATACATTCTTGCGTAAATTGCCCCTAACATTTAGGTAAGTTCAAAAATACACCTTAAATTAGGCCGATTAACTGCAAATCTTGTTACGTGAGAGTCTTGACGTAGCACAACTTGGGTGTTATGTTACGTTTGCGTGTAACACAATGATATGCGCTCAAATTCTTGATCCGGGGACTCTTTTGGTTTTCTTCGAAGATCAAGATTCCCGATCGTCAGGTAAGCGTTAACTTTCTTTGTAATAGGGTCTAGCTCAGGTCCACAGACGCCAGTTCGACTAATGTCTCATAAAGGAGACTATTTCTTGATACTTAAACCTTTTTTGAGGGAGGGCGCAATACCGCTTCCTGTGACCTTCATCTCCACCATAAGCAAGGATGGGGTCCGCAACATCGCGCCCTGGTCCTGCGTCATGCCGATATTGCGTCCTACTGACATGATCTGCGCGGCATCCGCCTATCAGCGGGACACACTCGTCAACATCCGTGATACCCGACAATTTGTTCTGAATCTGCCTGGGATAGACATGGTCGACAAAGTCATTCCCACAGCGAAAAAGGCCCCGCCTGAGGTGGATGAATTTTTGGTGGCGGGCCTGTCGGAAAAACCCTCCACAGTAGTCAAAGCGCCCGGAATCGCCGGCTGTTACTGCTGGATGGAATGTGAACTGGTCCATGAATACTGCGAAGACAAGTTTGTTCTATTGATCGGCAAAGTCCTGAGATTGGAGATCGCTGACCATGTCATCAAGCCTGACGGTTCGCTCGACCTTTCAAAAGCCAAACCACTCATGATGACTGGACTCGGGAAGGGAATGCATTTCTGCACAGTTAATGAAATAGACAAATTTGAGCCATTTGGAGCCATGTTTCCGGATGGTAAGGACCCTTTCGCCGGTAACAGCGAATAGCAAGAACATCACAAATCCAGCCGAAGATAGCGATTTTGGATTGCTACGGTTGGAGGCCAACACATGAAAACAGAGTGGAGGTTTATCTATCTTGGACCCATTTGAAATTTTAGACAGCGAAACATGGAATCATGCCGTGAAATTTCACGGACATGTCTGTCCCGGACTCTCAATAGGATACAAAGCGGCCGTCGCAGGAATGGAATGGCTTAACAGCAATCGGGCGGAAGATGAAGAAATAGCGGCCATAGTTGAAACAAACGCTTGCGGAGCGGACGCCGTTCAATGTTTGACAGGATGCACATTCGGCAAAGGAAATTTGATCTTCAAGGATCACGGGAAGCAGGTTTTCACGTTTGTTTCTAGATCAACAGGAAAAGGGACCCGGATGGCGCTCAAACCAAAAGTCCTTGAACTCGATGATCGACATCTTCAACTAATAGATTTGATGAGAGAAGACGCGGCCACAGATGCGGAGACCGAAGAATTCTGGCTTGTACACAGGAACAAAAGCCTGGCGATTCTGGAAAAGGAGCCCACCGAACTGTTCGACATTCGAGAAGTAATTGTTACTCTTCCGCCTAAGGCGAAGATTGAACGTTCGGAAATCTGTAACCGGTGTGGTGAACCCACAATGGCGTCTAAACTTGAAGGCGTGGGGGGTAAAAGACTCTGCCTGGACTGCGCTTCATTTATGGATGGATGTGATTAAGTGACTTCCGGTAAACCAACCGCAATCGTTTCCGAGTACAAAGCCTATGTGAGGCGCAAGTCGCTTCTGTTTGGAATATTGTCCGTGTCTCTAGTTGCTCTGGCCATGTACTCGATTACAGCGGGCGTTTACAAATTGTCGTTATATAAGGTTGTCACTGCCTTGATCGGCTATGATGAGCCTCAGGCGGCGATTGTAATATGGAACATAAGGTTCCCCAGGATAGTGTCGGCCGTGGTCGCCGGCTGGGCCCTCGGGCTTTCAGGCTTAATCATCCAATGCCTCTTGAGGAACCCCCTCGGTTCGCCCTTCACCCTTGGAATCAGCCAGGGAGCGGCGTTTGGAGCGGCGTTTGCGATAGTTGTGCTGGGAGCAGGTGGAGCGGCCAGCAGTTCAGCGCAGACAAGCATCGTTCAGACTGTAAGTTCCTCCGGGCCGATGACCATAAGAAATTTGTACTCTGTGACGTTTTGCGCTTTTATGGGAGGGTTGCTCGCGACGGGGACAATTTTGGCGCTGGCGAGATTAAAGAAGATGGCCCCTGAAGCCATCATTTTGGCGGGTGTGGCGCTGTCTTCGCTGTTTGTGTCAGGAACCATACTGGTCCAGTACTTTGCTACGGAGGTTGAGATAGCTTCTGTCGTCTTCTGGACCTTCGGAGATGTTGGTCGTTCGAACTGGACCGAGATCTTCTGGATGATAGCGTTGACACTTGTGGCCACTGCATATTTTACGGTCAAGCGATGGGACTTGAACGCTCTTTCGGCCGGGGAGGATACCGCTCTAGCTTTGGGAGTCGAAGTAGAAAAGATCAGATTGGTCGGGATGTTCACAACAGCCCTCCTAGCCTCTCTCGTCACCGCTTTCCTCGGTGTAATCGCATTCCTGGGCCTGCTCGCCCCTCACATAGGGAGGCGGCTCGTAGGGGCGGACCATAGATTCCTCATCCCGGTGTCCTGCTTGATTGGATCTCTACTCCTCCTGCTGTCAGACACTATCGGCAGGACCATTGTAGGGTCGGGCACGCTTCCCGTTGGCGTCCTCACGTCTTTCATGGGCGCCCCATTGTTTCTATATTTGCTTATTAAGGGGTATGACAGGTGATTTTGTCAGTCAAGGGGATTCATTTCAGTTATAGCAGCGTAAACATTCTGAAAAATGTGTCATTCGAGATGAATCCCGGGCAAATCCTCGGCGTGCTGGGCGTAAACGGAGCGGGCAAGTCAACCCTTTTGAAATGCCTCAACAGGATATTACGCCCCCAACTGGGAACGGTTCTCCTTAGCGAAACGGAAATCCTGAGCCTGAAACGCAATGAAATTGCCAAAAGAATTGGCTACGTTCCCCAACGTTACGACCAGGAAAGCCTTACGATATTTGACGCGGTTCTCCTCGGGCGCAAGCCGCACATGAAATGGGGGCCGACGAGTCATGACATCTCCGTTGTGGAAAACGTGCTCCATCTAATGGGCCTGGCAGAATATTCCCTTCGACCGGTTAGAACATTAAGCGGAGGACAGGCGCAGAAAGTTGTCATTGCAAGGGCGCTCGCTCAGGAACCGGATGTGCTTTTGCTCGATGAACCGACCAGCAACCTTGACGTCAGAAATCAACTGGAGGTCATGGGTCTTGTTACGGAAGCGGTCAAACATCGAGGGGTTTGCGCAATGATGGCTATTCATGATCTGAACCTTGCTCTCCGTTTCGCGGACACGGTGCTTTTCCTTAAACAGGGACAGGTTTACGCAATTGAAAACAGGGAATCGATTACACCTAAAGTAATTCAGGAGGTATACGGTGTCACGGCATTGATAGAGGAGGTTGCCGGTCATTCTGTCGTGGTCCCGTTACACTGCTGCACACATCATGAAATGGAAGGGGTCGCTTAATGAGAAAGATATTGGCATTTTTTCTGGCAATAGCCTTCATAACCGGAATCATCGTCGGTAAGCTTGAGGCTTCTGAAGGCAAGACGGTCACTGTTACGGACATGGCCAAACGCACGGTTGTGGTACCCTTTGATCCTCAAAGGATCATTGCTCTTAGTTCCGGAACTCTTCGGCTGATTACATACCTTCAGGCCACTGATCGATTGGTGGGCATAGAGGATTTCGAGAAGGCGAGGTCTTTTGCTCGACCCTACATCATCGCCCATCAGGAACTCACAAAACTTCCAAGAATCGGGCCTGGTGGTCCGGGAACCATAAACAAGGAACCGGACCTGGAAGCGGTTCTGCAACTGAAGCCGGATGTGATCTT
>JAZDKD010000231.1:0-2442 GCA_043803345.1 Pseudomonadota bacterium | reverse complement strand
GCCAATCCGGCTCTGGCCGAATCTGATTGTGATTTTGGGATTAGAAAACAGCGCGAGATAGTTTCTTATGGAGTTTATCCACAGCAGTCTTTGATGATTTAAAGCAGGCCTCCATTGATGCACCTCCGACAAAATCTCCGGATAGTTCAATGGGGTAAAGTTTTAGGCATCGTTCTGCAGTACTCATAATGCGGTGATGATAGGGGGCATATGAGCACAAGCCTTCGTCTAAGAATTTATAAATATAGTCAATACGTTCCTGGGAAGATACTTTGAAATAACGGTTCAACAGATTTTCCGCAGAACTGATAAGCGCATCAGGCTCTGTTTCTGCATTAATTTCACGAGATGCAGCGCCACCGCTGAAAGTATATCGGACAATATCCAGATCATTGACCCCGTAACACCCTGCATTGCTGAGGACTTTATCCTTGTCAAACGAAATGGACCTCTGTTCTTCTGTGAAAATTGCACGGCTGTATTTCACAATTGCCAGCCCAACAGGATTATATTTGATCCTGCTCAGCTCCTGACCGATACGCGGGTTTAGGCAGTTAAGGACCTTGGCCGAATGACTGGCGGTCAGGGCCAGGATAACCCCCCTGTATGGAAGAGATTCTGTGCGCTTGTCCTTGCTTTTGATCACAAGATCTACTTGGCCAGGCTTTTCTGTGTTTGCGGTCAACACTGTGATCCCTGTTCGAACTTCAAGATTGTCACGCTCAACAAACGCGTTCAAAAGATCGTGCATACCGTTTCCAGCAAGTTGCTCCATATTTTTGGATACCTTGACCATGCCCAGGTTGGAACAAAAATTCCCCATATGGTAGTGTCCCGGCTCGGCCCCATTCATTCTGACGGTCAGCATCCTTAGAAAGTTATCGCAAAAGCTGTCGCTGAAATATTCTGAAATGGGTTTGTCGTCGAATTTCTCAGATATTTTTCTAAAGTATGGCCCATCCAGGTACCAATTAGCTTCGTTTTTCATGGAATAAAACAACTTCCCAAATTTAATCAAATCGCTGATCTTGTAAAGCCGCAGGAAATTCAACCACAGACGCATCTTGTTACTATTATCGTATACCACCATTTTCCCGTTCACTTCCCGTGTCCAACTTGAGCCAAAAAACTCAAAATCAAAATTCCCGTTCTTTTTTACAAAGTCACGGAAAAGAAGGGCTCTGGTTCCAATATTCTTACCGCCAAATGCGACCATCTTGCCGCTCAGAGGCAATGTCCCCATCCGTCCACCGATGGTGGGTGATTTTTCATATAGATCTACGGAATATCCCTTTTCTAAAAGGTAATGAGCCGCTGCCAACCCTGAAGTTCCAGATCCAACAACAGCGACCTTTTCCCTTCTCTGCATCCTTTCCTCTTGGTTCATTTTTCGCCTCTTATTCTTTTTAGGGGTGGTTAAAGAAATGTCCCTTTTCTGATTCCTGGCCTAAATCTGAAGAGCCTGCTCTCAGTTTGATTTGGCCTGAAGCAACGAGGCCACGCCATCATCCCTCATACGTTTGTAAACCGTCTGGTCCATCAGGAGTATTTTTATTTCAAAATGGCCAATGGGCTGACCGCTGGCGGCGATTACGATCCTACTCACAATCAGCATGTTGCTGCCGACTTTGTAGGAAGAAACAAAATTGGTCTGCGTTTTGAACAGGACTGGCTCTTCGCTGCATACGGGACGTTCCAGAAAAAGCTCTACCGCCTTGAGAATACCCATAGTGCTATTGTTATTCGATCTCTCTTGCCCGGTGTTACCGACCTTTTTTCTGATTAAGTACTCAATCGCCCTGAGGCTTTGACGGCTTGCCTCAATCAGATGCACAGCATCCAGGTGTTTCTGGTTTTGGCGGTCGCTGAAAATAACCGTTTCACGAAGAGGAAGGAGCTGGCAGTAGATCCAATCGTCCTGTTGCTTGGCCGCAGTGATGAAAACGTTATCTGCATTTACCTTGTTCACTATATCCTTTGCACAGGGAATCAATTCCTCCGTCCCCAAAGCGTTACCGCCTGGTATCACCCATGGTATAGAGCTTATGAATTCGAACTCAGCCTGTGTCAACCTGGTTCCACTTTGAGCCACTGTGCATTGATATTTTTGCCTTTGGTTCAGATTGGGCAACTGTCTGCAGTTCACAAAGGCAGTCTCAGTTTTTTTACAAAACTTGTCGAAGGAAATCCTTGCTTTTGTCATGTTAAGAGTTGAAGCATCGATATCTGGATTCGCCAAGAAAATTCCGCTGAGGCATAATTGGTTCATTGCGTCGATCAATTGTAAACCTGAAACATGGTCGAGGGGATGATCAAAGTAAAAGGGGTGGTCTTCATCAACGATAAGAGAGCTTTCCAGTTCAATATCCGGAAAAGCCAGCACCCTTATGGATCGATTCAGAAGGTTACTCTGATTTTTTCTCAGTCTCTGGTTAAGGGCCG
>JAZDKD010000230.1:0-3583 GCA_043803345.1 Pseudomonadota bacterium | reverse complement strand
GCCGAGACTCGACACGCTGCTTGCCTCCATTTTCAAGGCTCATGAGCAGGGAGAACCGCCATGGAAGATCCTGTTTGAGGAGCTTGGGGATTTCTTTGATGAGCGTTTTGGCTCCGACTGGAAGGACAAGGACAAATCCTTTTGGACTGAATTTGAAATTACCTACCAGATCAGCAAGGGAATGGCTGAAAGGCTAAAGCATGACGAGAGAGTCACCAGCCGAGGAATCTAAAAAAACCGCTTGAGTTCAGGGAACCCCTGTGTTTAGCTCCCGTTGCTTGGTTATGCCAAAACTTGTTATGGCGTGATAATTATAAATACGATTGAATTAAATAAGTGTAGGGACGCTGAGGGGGCGCCCCTACTTTAGTGATGCGTCTGGCTTGGTTAACGCACCGGGGGAAGAGAATCGCATCGGCTTGGTAAAAAAAGTAATCAATGCGATTGCATTTACGAAGTCAGCAACATCCGTGCCAGTTACCGGCTAAAAGAAATTTGACTATCAACCGTTTGAATTTTCTGCAAAAGTGAATCCCCAGATCAGTCATCTGAATCGAACCGGATGTCTTTTTGACTGTCAATCTTTTTTACAAACTGTAAAGAGGTTGCTATCATGTCTATAGGTTGTGTGATCGTAAAGCTTTCCAACAAAAGTAACGAATTAAACATTCCCTAACGGAACAACTTCTATGAAAGCTCTTTTCTTTGATGGCTCAAATCTTGGCTTGAAGGAAATGTCTAGACCAGTGATCCGGAACGGGGAATCCCTTGTAAGAATAATCTTAGCGGGAATTTGCAAGACTGATCTGGAGATTCTTAAAGGCTACATGAATTTCAGAGGGGTTTTGGGGCACGAATTTGTTGGGCAGGTGATTGAATCTGATGATCTTTCGCTTTTCGGCAAGAGAGTAGTGGGTGAGATTAACGCCGGCTGTGGAAAATGTGATTTTTGTAGAAAAGGGTTGGAAAGGCACTGTCCGGATCGAACCACACTGGGGATTTTTGGAAGGGACGGGGTGTTTGCCGAATTTGTAGCGCTCCCGACATCCAATCTGATTGCTGTCCCAGAAAACGTGACGGATGAAATGGCGGTATTTACGGAACCGCTGGCCGCTGCCCTTGAAATAACGGAACAGGTTCATTTGGACCCTAACAGTAAGGTCCTTATTATTGGTGACGGGCGACTTTCCGCTCTAATTTTTCTGGCGTTAAGGCTGACTGGGGCAGATATAACTGTGTTGGGCAAACATGACAGCAAGCTTGACGTTTTTGAAACGCTTGGCGCCAAGACTTGTAGATTTGAACAGACGGGAACATTTAACCGAAATTTCGACATCGTTGTAGAGTCGTCCGGAAGTCCGTCCGGATGGGTCGCTGCCACCCGGTTTGTGAAACCTCGAGGATTGATTATTCTCAAAAGCACCTATCACGGAAATCTTGAAATTAACGCAGCCGAATTGGTAATCAACGAGATATGTGTTCAGGGATCAAGGTGTGGGCGTTTTACTCCAGCGTTGAGGCTTATGGAGAGCGGCTTGGTCGATCCATCTTTCCTAATCTCCGGTTCGTGGCCGTTGGACAGCTACGAAGAGGCTTTCAGAAAGGCGGGAAGCCCAGGTATGTTTAAGACTTTACTGAGGATTTAATATATCGTGGGGTCCACACGAGTTGCGCTCCTTGCGCGTTTCGCAGGCAACCTTAATAATTATTGAACCGTTTGATTCTTGCAAGATAATGAAATTTCTTTTTGACGCGACAAGAGTTAATATACGACCGGTTGGAACGGTGGTAACATTAAGGACAAATTGTCCTGTTATCAAATTGATAAATGAAGTGGCTGATTCCCTGGGGGGAAGTCTACCGGCCACATGTTAAAAAGGTCAAGGCGAGACAACTTGACGCAGAGCGACAAAAATCAGGGCATATCATACAGGGCCGTGTGGCTTCTCGTGGCCTTCTTCGCTCTTCTGTGGGGAACTTCGACTTATCTGTTGATAAGGCTCTACAATACAACTTCTGTGGCATGGGTACTGTTGGCCTTGTCACTCATTGGTGGGCTAGGACTTGTAGTTGTTTGCGCTATCCGCAGTTTCAGGGTCCAAACCCGAATGAATAAAGAACTTCAGGAATCCAAAAAACTTCTCGAATCAAGAGTTCAGGAAAGAACTTCCGAACTTGAATCAACTAACCAGGAAATGCTGAGCCATATACTGAAACGCAAACAGGTTCAAAAAGCACTGTACCAGCACTCCCAAATACTATCCTCAATCACTGACACCATACTTATAATTTCGAAAGAAAAGAAAATTATTTATGCAAATTCAACCGCTTGCGAAATGTACGGCGACGGTTCCCCGGAATCGCTAATTGGCAAATCCTGCCATGACTCGCTCAGGGGCTTTGTTGAAGCTTGTGTGGATTGTGTTGTTGACAAAGCCATGTCATTCGGCAAAACCCACAAGGTCGTGACCACATGGCGCGGGAGAGACGGAAAGGAAATTTGGGTCTACAATAGCGCTTTCCCTTACTATGATGATGAGGGCGGACTGGTTGGAGCAATAATGCTGAGCACAGATTATACCGCTCAGAAAGAAATAGAAAACGAGCTAAAAAAGGCCAAACAGGAGGCAGAGGCGGCCAGTGAAGCCAAGAGCGATTTCCTGGCGAGGATGAGTCACGAAATTCGGACTCCAATGTATGGCATACTGGGAACTCTTGAATTGGTGCTAGATGGAGAGTTGAAACCCGAGCAGAGGGATATGCTGCTAACATCAAAATTTTCGGCGGAGGCTCTCCAGGGAATTCTTAACGACATCCTGGATTTTTCAAAGATAGAAGCTCGAAAAATCGACCTGGAAAGTAGGATATTCTCTCCGACTTCGGTAGTCGAATCAGTCTTGGGCACTATGGCCATAAAGGCTCAAGAAAAGGGTTTGGAATTGATTTCGGACATAAAACCGGACGTGCCAGCGGCCCTGGTGGGAGATCCTTACAGATTGAGACAGATCCTGCTCAATCTTCTTGGTAACGCAGTCAAGTTTACAGAAAAGGGTGAGATAGTTATAAGCGCTCTTCGGAGGAATTACTCGGGTAAAAAACTCTTCATGGAATTCATTGTATCTGACACTGGTATAGGAATACGTCCGGAGAAGCTGGGAACCATTTTCGATCCATTTGCGCAAGCTGAAGGTTTTATATCCAGGACATTTGGAGGCACAGGGCTCGGGTTGGCCATATGCGGGACTCTGACCGAAATAATGGGTGGAAAGATCTGGGTGGAAAGCGAGGCCGGCAAAGGCAGCACATTCCATTTCAGCATTCCGTTTGGCCTCACCGAGGAGATTCAGCCCCTAGAGGATGTCTTTTGCTCTGACTCTCATGATGTTCCTGCATTGGTGGTTGATGACAACCCCACGAATCGAAGGATTCTGGTGGAGAATTTGACTCGTTGGGGTTTCTGCGTTGAGGAGGCGGAGGATGCCGAAAAAGCGATAGAGAAAATAACGATTGCGGACTCCGCCAATCGTTCGTACGGCTTGATGCTTATCGATTACCAACTACCCGGGATGTCCGGAGCGGAACT
>JAZDKD010000229.1:0-8683 GCA_043803345.1 Pseudomonadota bacterium | reverse complement strand
AGGATGAATTATGGAATGGCAGGGTGAAAAACTAAAAAAATTAGCTAAAGACAATAAGCTTCCCTTGTCGAGACTGGCGGGCTTGGTTGGAGTTAGCCGACAAACTGCCAATGACTGGGTGAAAGGACAGATTCCAAAGGGAATCCATCTCATCAGCCTCTGCAAAATTTTCAGCATTATGCCGGACTATTTTTTCGTTGATACCGGAAGTGCGATTACCATTCCAGTTCATCGCAAACGTCTAAACGCAAAAATCACACCAGAACTGCAAAAAGATGCATTATCCTTGGCTCGGGAATACGAATTTTTCTTTAGAAATGAATCCGAGGCTGGGGTAGTCCCGGTTATTAGGACAACTGACAGGAGTGCTGATTCTGCCAAGAAAATTGCCATCAAATTGCGTGAATTTTCAGGTGTCGGAAAGGGCAGACCTCTTGACTTGGAATCTGCATTCAACCTTCTGGTTCAACTCGGTATCAAAGTCGTCTTCAGAAAGTTCACGGATATCACGAAAGTCTACGCTTTTTATACCAAGATCTATGGGCACAGGGTTATTTTTGTCAATACAACCATTTCAGAGATTGATATCATCTTCGCCTTAATCCATGAGGCCGTTCACGCCATCCGAGACGAGGTTCAAGTGATTGATGGATATGATGCTGAGGAAGAGGGTTTCTGTGACCTCGTAGCAAACCATGTTCAGTTCCCGGATGAATATGTAGTAGATGTCTCGACGGCCATGAAAGGGTTAGACTCTGCCGCGCAAGTCATCTTATTGAAAAATACTGCAACAACACATCGTCATGCGCTTTACGGTATTGTTCTTAGGCTTGAAGAACATGGAGTCGCCCTGCCACCGATGCCTTCAATCGGCGGAGCAAATACTAATCTCAGGAAAAAATTTAATACCCTGGAAACTCTCTTTTTTGAGGATTCAGATCCTCGGAAATTCGTGGCCAAATTACGGAAGTTAAGTCCGTTGTTTGTTTCTGCTGTTGTAAATCAGCTCGATCATCTTCCTACCAGAAAACTTGGTGAACTTTTTGGGGTAGATGATTATATTGACGCTGATAGCATTAAGCAGGAACTCATCAAAATCAGAGGGTTGTCCGAGCAATAATGTATGTACTATGCGATACATGTTCTGTGCTGATGCTGATCCGAATAGCCCCTGATATGTTCATAGATCAAAAGTATGACTGCGTCACAGTCCCTGAAGTTCGACAAGAATTTGTTCAGACCAAAAAATTCAAAACCAAATATCCGTGGCGTGAAAAATACGTTGCCAAAATAAGAGCTATTCCGAAAACGCAATTGGATAATGATGTCTTTCAGAAAGCCCACTCGACCGTTCGAACAGTTCACGATACAGGGCTTATCAATCCAAGGACAAATAAACTATTCGATCTGAGTAGAGTTGACAAGCTCATCATTTCTTACGCTGTGGCTCATAATTACGTTCTATCATCAGTCGATAATGACCTAGTGGATTTTGCCGAACAGCAGTTTGAAAAGTCAGTTGTGCGCCCTTTGGGAATCATCAATGACTGGCTTGGCAGAGGGCTCATTGATTGGGATGATAGTCTTCAGTCAATTATTGATGATTGGACACGTTGTGGTGAACACCGGCAACCTATTGATGAAATACAGAAGTTTAAGTCCCTAACTGGATACTTATATGTTGGACCTTGAGGTAAGGATGGGAGGCGCTGATACGAAATTAGATTAAAAAAGTGGCCGTCCGCATGCTTGGAACATACGGACGGCCTATCACAAAGCCATGATGGCTCGTTACGCACGCGATAATAGTTGATTCATATTTGAAGTTGACCAATGTGTCAATAGAAAAGTACCTGATGAAAGCTATTCCATCTACCGGCTTTGAATAATGCTGAGGAAGGAGGTGGAAATATTGACTAGAAAGTCGTCAGGTACCCGGAAAATAGGGCGCGACGCTGGAACAGGTCGGTTCATCCCTGTGAAAGAAGCAGAGCGCAGAAAGAAAACGGCGGTGGTTGAAACCATCAAAACCAAGAAAAAATAACATATTCCTATAGGCCCTCTCCAGGAGACTGGGGATGGCCTATACTACAAACTCCCTATGGGTAAATAGGATTTTTCAGCCAGCTCATCCTTACTTTTTTGATCTTCAGACTCACGCAACAATAACAGACACTTTTGGGGGATGTAATAATGGTAACGTTACACATCAGTGACGCGGCACCTTAACCGAGTTCGTTGAATGTGATTGATAGCCGTTTCCTTCATAAACTGCTAAGCCTCAGAATAATTGGCCTAAACAGTCTAAGATTATTTGATTCACAATACCCCGCTAAAAGATTTAAAAATGTACCCCGCTTACCCCGCCAATTGACTGAAATAAAAGGGGATTACATTCTGGAGATATCGCACACTCGGGGCCGCCCATTACATTAGAATCAGAGCAGGTAATGTTGGATTCAGGTCCAAATTATGTGGGACTTAGCAATAAACAATTTTCTGAATCAACCGCCACCACTGTATTGTAAAGCCCGTAATGAGTCAGGCCTGCATGGCTTTCGATCCCGGTATAGCGAAGTGATGAGTCCTCGTACCGCCGGAAGGCGAACACTGCCTGATTCATCTGCTCAGTATTGAATACTCTCAGCCTTACAAGAAGATGAAAATCCTCTACAGATAGACCAGTAACCGTCAGGAACAGGCCTGGCTCCAGCTTGGTAATCACATCCTGCAAGGTGTTTTCCCGAAAATCGGTTAGGTACATAAACACTGGAATACGCGTTGCAAACTTGATCAGCTTTTCTTGAATGAGCTTGCGCTTGGATTTGTATTCCTTCTCTTCGGCGGAGAGCTCTCTTTTCTCCTTCTTGGTCAGGTCTGTGTCTTTGGCCTTGTTCTTAAGTTCTTTGACTTTTTTGCTCTTGTTGATGATAGTCTCAATGATGTTGTCGCCCAGTGTACGCCAGCCCTCGATACGTTCAATGGCTGCCATCGCTTCAGGGTTATCGAGAACGCGGCTAAGGGTGCCATTGTCCACATTCACGAGTACCGCGCTCTCCCACTTGCGGGCCAGCAGAGTGGCCGACGTACCCGCCATCGCAATATCAAGGATGCCGCCTGCGTCAATCTGCGTCATATTAGCACCATCGTAGGCCAGCACGGGCAAGAACGACACAAGATCCTTGACTGCAGTTTCTGGGTTCTGCTCGTTAGGCGACAGGCCTATGCCGTACTCCGAGATCTGCCGCAGGGCGCGTGTGGGAGCGAAATCAAACACAAAACAAACAGGCTTAAGGATTTCCTCCTCATTCGGGTTATCGCCGTTCGGGTTCTTCAGCGACCACGGTGACTGAACGCGGAAAGCAGCCTGGAAATAAGTCTCCGGTGATTTCAGGTTGCGGAGCATCAGAATGGACGACCACTGCGGAACTGTAACCCCGGTAGTCAGTTTGCCACATGACAGTAAGATTGTCCTTGTGTCAAATCCGCTCCCGACAGCCTTGCGCAAGGGCGGTAGCGCATCCAGTCCGATGCCCGCTGAAGCTCCGGCGGAGACGACCACCACGTAGGCATGCCAGAATGTATTGTACCTTTCTTTCAGAAGGTTGGCCATCGCATGGCAGGACGCGACATTAGGCAGGAACCAGAACGAATGCTGGAGGTACGGCAGAAGGCGTACATCCGAATATGGAAACGGCGGGCGTGTCCCCGTTTTTAAATGCTCAATAGACTTACTGGTATATCCACCCCGGATAATGTCCAGCCACTTTTGCACGTCGCTTTTATGCTTGAATTGGGCCAGTTCACCCGTACCTGATGCGTCGAAGAAAGCATTAAGATCAAACTCGTCAAATTCCCCGTCGCTGGCAATGGCCAGTAGCTCGTCCGGCATCTGGTAGGTAAGCAGGCGCATTTGCGGTAGTGCGCCGTATGGGTTCCGCTTATCTGGATTTCTTTTTGCAAATTCCTCCTTGGTGCGCTGCTCATCAGTGTAGGTCCAGTTGAAAATCTGCTCCTCGATAAACTCACCCGTGGCCAGAGCCTTGAAGGGTGTGCCGGACAGATAGAGGTAAGCTTTCGTCGTAATGGGCAGGAACTCGGCTTCCTGCTCTGAAAGCTCATTGAGATCCTGGTTTACATTTTCGAGGCCTGCAGTATATTCCAGCTTAGCCTCCTCCTTGGCGACCGTATTATCCTCTCCCTCAAAAAGCTCCTTGGCCGTCTCGCGCCATGCGCCAAAGTGGTATTCGTCGAAAATTACAAGATCCCAATTCACAACGTGGAGCCATTCGTTTTTGGGCTTAATGTTTCCCGCCTTGTCACGGCCTAGCAGATCCTGGAACGAACCAAAATAGACAACGGGCTTTTCATTGTCAATCTGGGTTGGATCACTTCCGGACGAGCGAGAGAGATACTGCCACCCGTCAAAATCGACATGGCTTTCAAGATCCGTTCGCCACGCATCCTCCACGGCAGGTTTAAAGGTTACCACCAGAACCCGTTTAGTGTTCAGCTTTTTCGCCAACTGATAGGCGGTAAAAGTTTTGCCGAAGCGCATCTTCGCATTCCAGAGAAAGCGTGGAACCGCATGCATGTCCTCCCTCCAGATTGAGTGGTAGTAATCATGCGTCTTATCCACCGCTTCAGCCTGCTCACGACGCATGGCGAAGGTCTCGTGGTGCGTACCCCTGAACCGCTTCCCCGTGCGTAATTCAGCCAGTGCGGTTTTCACATCCGCCACTGAGCAACGCATCCATTCCAGTTCGGTATTTTCTAAACCCTTATTGATGAGCGAAGTCCGCACTTCATGGTCAGAGAAAATGGTGCCGTCATCACGCTCGGCCGGCTCGTCAAGTTCGATTGTGTAATTCTTGATGGAGGCGGTTTTAAGCTGCTCGGCCACTCGCTGTTTTACATCGCGTGACGTCTGCCCCACCTTTAGAAGCCCCTGATGCGCCTTGTCGTCAATCGAATAGGCGTAAATGCGTGGCCGCACCACCGGCTTCGGCTCAAGGATTTGCTCGATGGGCTTATTCATTTAAGGAGCTCCCTTGAATTTCCAACGGGCGAATGATTTTCTCAATAAATTCGACCTCACTATCTGAGATGCCATATTTTGAGTAGAGCTCCTCGTCCGTCCATTGCTTGGTCCAATTCTGAGTCGGGACAAAAGTGTGAACCTTGCGGGTAACATCTTGGGAAGGTTTGTGCAAAAGGATCAATAGGCGCGTTAGCCTGCATGATAGATAAGACAAGGCGCTCTCAGCCTCATTCCTCGAATCAAACGGCCCAATACATAGATATGTTTCTGACGAAATAGAATCCGGCTCACCGATGAATGGTGTGCTGATGATTCTGTGCGGATAGGTGTCCTTATTGCCCGTTCCTGGTGCGGCTCGGCCAATATAAATTTTCCACTTATCGATAAGGTCGTTGCCCGCGGTTATCGAATCTTTGGCAACATATCCCGTACCACCGTTCTGATAGATCAACACATCTCCATCTCGCTTCGATTTCTTTCCCTTGAAAGTCGTTCCCAACCCGAACGGTTTCCTTGAACTGACCAGTTGATTGAAAAGTTTGCTTTTAGGCAGTAGTAATGAGTCGGCGCTTCCGTTCTCCACTTCCATGACCTTCTTTAAAATCGATAACCCTTCATTGAAACGGATGAACACATTTGTCCCCTTTTCGAGCAGCGGACGGGTACTTTTAGATACGGGCCAATCCTTAAAATGGGTGGAAACCTCGCAATGACCGGGGTTATCCCTATCCCAGAGAAAATAACAAACACCGCCTTTTAGACCGACTCCAGGAAAGACATCTGAAGCTGTAAGGTAATCATTGATTGAGCGCAAGCAATCGTCAGTCAGCATTGACTTGCGAAATTCATCCAATCCCTTGCCGCCAGAAAACCAACGGGCAGGAATAATCATGGACAAATATCTTGGTTCCAGCATCTTTGCCTGCTTAACAAATTCATGGTAGATCGGCGCGGCACTCGCTCCATAGCCGCCATCGGTCAACTGGTATGGCGGATTTCCAATAATCACATCAAATTGCATATTGCCTCCAAACAGCTCGGCAATGCGAGCATTAATATCATTCGTGTGAATGAACGCATAGGCGTGGCTTTCAAGGTCTTGACCACGATCCAAGGTTTTCTGACTTGCACCGCAGTATACACATTTTCCCTTCTTCCATGTGTGTTCTATTCGTTTGAACCACACATTACCAGCATCATCAGTAAAGTCCCTGGCGATAGAGTGTTTGCTGTTGGCGTGCTTTGAGCAATAGATGCTACGCCTGGCCAGTAGGCTGGTGAGGTGGGTAATGCCGATGCCGAACACTTGCTTCGTGAGAATATGGTTGACACGCTCTTCAAGGTTAGGGATTTTATCCTCCAAACCTTCAGTCAGTCGGATGGTTATCTCGCGTAAGAAAACCCCCGACTTTGTAAAAGGGTCGAGAAACTTTACCGAAGAGTCCGCCCAAAGGTTTGCTCCTTTATGACCAGTCGCCCATGCCTCGGTCAACGTGTCGAGCATGCTATTGACGAACTTTGGTGGCGTAAACACCTCGTCGTTGGAGAGGTTAGCAATGCACGTTAAAATATCCGGATTGCGATTGGGCAATGTAAAACGGGCTTGATTGATCATATGTTCTCCATTGCGTCTGCCATTGTTGCAAGCTCGTTGATCTTTTGAGGCGAATATTCCTTGGTGGGCTTGAATAGCTCATGACGACCAAGACTTGAAAAAATCGATTCTTTAGCACTAAAGCTGGATGAAAGGGTGAGTGTGTCTAGGCGGAAGTCGCGACGTTGGAATTTACCCTTACCAAGATAGCCCCATTCGGCAAAAGTAATCATCTGGTCATCATGGGTTCTTATTTTGAGCGCGTCTCCATGCACAAGGTTCTGTGACAGCACATAAGACGCGGCACGATAAAGCTCGTCTGATTCCTCCAGCTTCAGGTATCCTGCAAAAATTTTCAAAACATTGGCGCGGCATTCGGCAATATTGTCCGGCAGCAGTTCAATGCCGTATATACACATCAGGGCAAGCAGCGCGTAATGTCTTCGCTCAAAGTCGGATTTACCATACTTCAGCTCCACGGCAGCCAGTTTACGCTGCAGGATTTTTACGAGGAAATTGCCGCTCCCGCAGGCCGGTTCCAGAAAGCGGGAATCGATTCGCTCCGTCTCATCCCTTACCAGATCAAGCATCGCCTCGACCATCCACTCTGGAGTAAATACCTCTCCATGATCAGCAACCCGTTCTTTTGATTTAATTTGATTCACATTTATTTTACTCTACTTAATAAACAGTTGACCGAGTCCGGCTATCTTCGACTATTTGATATCTGACCGCCTACCCTGTCGAAATGATAAATGACCGGAGCGACTATCACCTTAATATGCGTTGAATTGCATATCAGCCTGGCTGGAGCGTGTAAAGATAATTCAGGAAATCTCGTTTTAAAAGTGATTCGACAGTAATCACCATACTTGTAATGCATTAGGCCTGGATCTCAGTGTCAGTAATTAATTTACGGAGCAGCTAATAGGCTTCCGTCTTCAGCCATCATTCCTTTGGTTTGACTGCTTGCTTGGATTATGAGCCTGCCCTTGATCTCTGGTATTAGGTTTTGAATCGTTTTGGTATCATAAAGTTTTTCAGCATCGAAATATTCCGCCATAGGATAATCATTCTATAAGTTGATTATGTCCCTAAGAAAATACCAGTACCAGGTGTTCTCATATTTTGAAGCCACATACCAATAACCTTTTTATCTGCCTGTTTAATGTTATAGCCTCTTGCAATACAATCTTTCTGAGCCCCGGGAGACAAGGATGATGTGGTTACAACCAAACCGGAGTCTGCATTTTCCCATGAGACGTCTGCCCACAGAGCTTTCACAACTGTCCGATCTATTTTGTTTTGATGCCTTTTGCATTGAATAAGAATTAGTGGTGGATCACTTTCCAAAACCTCGTCTTTCCAAACACGAATGTCAACTCCACCGTCATTTCTACCAGGACCTAATTCAACTTTATAACCTTCTCTGCAAAAATATTCTGCGGTTAACCCTTCAAATTTTCGCCAGTTCATATCGGATAGTTTGTTTTGATTCTTGTAAAGGTAGTCAATGTATCTTTGGTCAATAAACTTACCATATTTTGTTTCCAACGATTCAGATTTGAACAAATCTTCTAAATCAATAATATTTTCAAACTCAAATCGTTTATAATTGGAAAGCAGATTAGAGTGCATATCCATTATAATCGCATCGATAATCTCACAACTTATATCCAGACCGGACTTACCAAACTTTTCCGTAGCCTCTGTCATAAACGCGGTAGGATCCAACGATTTTTCACGTTTTGCTTTTGCCTTATCTAACATTTTGGGATGGTGTTCAAAAAATAATTTTAGTATCGATGAAAATTCTGAATTGAGCTTTTTATCATGACAATATTTTTTAAATAAGCGGGGCATGTTTAAACCTGCACGGGGCTCTGGATAACTTCCTATCGAATATAGTATTTGTCCAAAAATATCATCTAACTCACTGGAGTGTATTCTAATATACGTCTGATTGTCTTTGGCGAAAAGGTCTTTATAAGTAGACCCGTTTGGGAAAAGATCAAGCAAGTCCGATTTTTTTAATGCAAGACCAGTTT
>JAZDKD010000228.1:0-4637 GCA_043803345.1 Pseudomonadota bacterium | reverse complement strand
AGGTCGACAAACCCAATCTCCTCAGAAACATTTTTCCCTACACGGAAGTGCCCAAGGTCGATTTTGACTCTGCGATGATTCCCATTAATCCCGCCCGAAACTTCCTTATGACTGACACCACTTTCAGGGACGGCCAGCAGGCTAGACCGCCTTTTTCGGTGGAACAAATATCCAAGCTTTTTGACTTTTTACACAGGTTGTCAGGACCAAGGGGCATAATTCGGCAGTCAGAATTCTTTCTTTATACCAAGAAAGACAGGGAAGCCGTTGAGGTTTGTAAGAGCAAGGGATATCAGTATCCGCAGATAACCGGATGGATCAGGGCTCAGAAAAAAGACCTTGCTCAGGTGCGCGCAGTTGGTCTTACTGAAACCGGAATCCTGACTTCAGTTTCAGACTATCATGTGTTCCTCAAAATGGGCCTGGACAGGCGTAAGGCCGTTGAGAAATACCTTGACATGGTCAGAACGACCATTGAAAAGGGAATAGCCCCCAGGTGCCATTTCGAGGACGTCACTCGAGCCGACATTTATGGCTTCTGTGTGCCTTTTGCCCAAAAAATTATGGAAATAAGGGAAGAATCAGGAATAGACATCAAAATCCGGTTGTGCGACACGATGGGTTACGGAGTCACATATCCTGGCGCTGCTTTGCCCAGGAGTGTTCCAAAATTAATTCGGGCCATGATTGATGACGCAAACGTTCCTGAAGACCTTTTGGAATGGCATGGACACAACGACTTTCACAAGGGACTTATTAATGCTGTGTCCGCCTGGCTCTACGGGTGTTCGGTCGTGAACGGAACTCTTCTCGGCATTGGAGAACGTACCGGCAATACGCCTCTGGAGGCTCTGGTAATAGATTACATGTCGTTGAGGGGACATGCCGACGGTATGGACCCCAAGGTCATAACGGAAATCGCCGAGTATTTTGAACTGGAACTTGGCAACAAGGTCCCGGATAATTATCCGCTCGTCGGGAAATCCTTCAACACAACGAGCGCGGGAGTCCACGCTGACGGCGTTCTCAAAAATGAAGAAATTTACAACATATTCGATACCGCTCGCATACTCGGAAGACCACCTCTGGTCAACATTACCGATAAATCAGGACTGGCGGGTATTGCCCACTGGATAAACACCAAGCTATCCATCACAAAGGAAGAATGGGTTGACAAGACTCACCCCGCAATATCGAGAATTTACGACATCGTTATGCAGCAGTACGAAAATGGAAGAGTCACGGCCATGTCCGACAAAGAGATGTTGGCCATGGTCAAGAAGCATCTTCCTGAACTGTTCATTTCCGATTGGGACCGCATGAAACTTATCGCTCGCGAAATGGCCTACAAGATTGTCGACAGTTTCCTTAATTCCCCGCAGATGAAGGCCCTTAACACTAAAAACATGGAAGACGCCATGCACGGTTTCCTGAAAAAATATCCGTTCATTCAGTACTGCTACTCGGTCAATATGGAAGGGGCGAAGATAACCGCTAACGTCACTGATATCACCGACAAATCAAAATTTGGCGAATTCAAGGAAAACGAGGACTTTTCCGATAGATCCTGGTTCATCATGCCAGTGAAAGACGGCAAGATTCATGTTTTGGGGCCGTTTACATCGAGGATAACAGGAGCCCTTTGTATCACCGTTTCAGGTCCGATAAGAGATAAAAACAGCAAGATGATCGGAGTGTTCGGCGCCGACATACGACTTGAAGAACTCCTGAAAGTGGAACGCGAACTAATGGAAGAACACGGACTTGAATTTACAGAAAAGGATATTAGAAATCTTACTAAGAAATATCGTGGTTAGCTGGAAAGCTACAAGGACTTTGACATTTTCCCTCAAACAACATCTTTTAACAAGAGAAGAGCCCTAAGTTAAAAACCATAGGGCTTTTGTCTCTTCGAATTCCTTAGGCCACTCAATGTAGTAACTTCTCAATCTTCATGAAATCAGAGAGCGATCCGGAAAACAAACAGAATCACGCCACCTGCCTCTGACCATACAATCACAAATTTAAACAATAGTTTCAAATATATATATTTGACAACATATAAGTTATATTATATATAACGTGCAACTAATTCATAATAATGAATTAGTTGGTTATTTTAACAAAATTAATACAAAAGGTCACTTTGGGAGCGAATCCGCCCGTGACGTAACACATTGAGAACTATTGACCCAAAATGTTTTGTGGCTGATATCCTGGCCTCTTGTTTGACGGTGATCATCTCGGTCCTTCTGATATTCCTCGCAACTCCCTCTGACATTGCGGACGCCCAATCATATAGCCTTTTACGCAATCAATGGTCTCGGATTCAGGAGAACTGTGGGGAAGTTTCCACGCTGTTTAAACCATCCCGACCTTTATTGGCGCCCGGGCCTTTTATGGATGATTCCCCTCAAGTCAAGACCGCCCAATTCACATATGGAATGCTTGATGGGATCCTTCCATCGATCCCTAATTTGCAGGCGGGCTACCTTTACAGCTTTGGCAAGGATTACTCCCTGGGTCGATTCGTGGGGGATCTCTTTGTCCCGTGGCGTCTAAAATGGTCAGACACATTCTTTGGTCAGGCTCATATTGAATTCCAGGACTTTTGGCAAATTCCCGATAGCGCTCCTCAACACCGGGTCGATTTATCATTCGGCGGTGGTTACAGGAAACTGATAGGCCCAAAGATCATGGTGGGTTTTAACGCATTCTATGACTCGACCCGAATTTTAGGCGATTGGTGGTCAGCGGCCGGAGTAGGCGCTGAGATGGCGGCGATATTGGCCAACAGGGATGTTTTGGACCTCAGCTACAACTATTACGGCAATCTGTTTAGAGGCCCTACTTATGTGGATGGAGAGATTATCAAGGGACCTCCAAACATGGATCTTGAGGCGGGCTACACGACATCCTTGTTCGAACGAACTCCCGATCTGCGATTCAAGATCAACGCATACAATTATGATACCCGTCAAAGTTCTTACGGACTTCGCGGTGGCGTGGACATAATGCCTTGGAATGGCTCAGTCATAATGAGATATGAGATCGGACGGGATCAACTTTACGGCTCGTATCAAACCGTTGGGGGATTCATAAATATCCCCTTAAACCTTGAGAAAATAGGCTGGTGGGATACTCCTTTCGTAAAGGCCGGTGGTCCTGCGGAAAACCTGCCCAAGGCGCATCATCATCAGCCCTTCCCTGCCCCTGGGGTTGTCATGCCTTTACCGGGAACACCGGATCAGGATTATTTGAAAAGGCTCATGGAGCAGCCGGTTCGACGCCAGTTTGCCTCACACGCAGTTTCAGCACAGTCAATTGATGACGCCCATCCTCCAACCCCTACGACCTTTGTGGCCTCCGGAGACGCTGAAGTAGTCTTCACCCTTTATCCCAAATATACGGCGGCCATGCTCAATAATATAAAGCCTTCAACCATCCAGGTATCTGCCTCGGCTACTTCAAGGGGTTCGGTAGACATTACAAATATGCAGCTTTACGTGAAAGATTCCGGGGTTGTGTGGTCTCTTTCCATGCCTGACTGGACAGTGGCCATGGGCCGCAATTACGTGTATAACCTCACTCCCGCAAATATAGACAACCTGTGGGCCATACTTGCCCAGGCCCCCGACCGTTCAATAGCGGAAGTCAGATTCAACCAGTTGACAGGGGCAAACCTCCAGAACCTTAATATTTCGCTTACGATAACGCAGGCGGTCATCACCAAGAAGTCTTCAGACAATTAAGCGGGTGTAAATCCTATTCCGTCTTCCGAAAAAGGACTATCCGGTTGGTATTAGTCCCGGATTTCATATTACAAACCCCCCAAATATTGGCGGTTTTTGTAAATTCCTGAAAGTTTATCAAAATGCCATGGCACTCGAATCCCGCGCCATGTCCCAACGGCACGACGTGTTCATCGAGATTAACAGTGCGATTTTTTACTTCACCAACTTCAAAAGCTACCCATCCCAAGGGTTTGGTGACACGATGTAACTCGTGAAAAACTCTTCCCATAACCGTAGACCATTCTTCAACTGTTTTTGCCATTGTGATTCGTTTAGATATTTCATCCCCATCCAGACAGTTGAACCAGCATCTCAACCAATTATCTTTTGAATACTGGACAATGTTGAGGAAAGGCGGCGATGTAACCGTCAACTGAACCGAGTCGGAAGCAATTTCCCTGGTATTTTCGGCGCTTTGATTGGTAAATAACGCGGATCTCCCGGCGGCCTGAAGATTAGCTTTCTGTTCCGCCGTCAGGTTACGCAGGAGGCTATTTGTTTTTCGTAGGATTATTTCCTTTGTATCGCGACATTCGGGGATTTGCTCTCTAACTTCATTAATCTTTTTCTGGCTTTCCGGGGACACCGCCTGATTAGGAGGCAGCGTGTAGACTGAAAAGAATCCTGTTGAATGTCCCGTAAGCCTGTTTGTCGCTACCATTGCGATCCAACGGTCTATGTCGTCTTCATCACCGTTTTCTTTACGGTCCCAAAGGTATTTCCTTATCGAAAGTATCTCCGACAAAGTTTTCTCATGAAAAAACATACCCAGATCCATTTGAGATTCGAGCGAATTATCGAAATTTAATGTGGACAATCTTTCGGCTACATCCTCTACTGTGG
>JAZDKD010000227.1:0-2005 GCA_043803345.1 Pseudomonadota bacterium | reverse complement strand
TTATAAAGAGGAAATAAAATGGAATTCAGTTATTATCCCGGATGTACGCTAAAGGGCTCGGCCCAGGAGTTGGATGAGTCTTTCAGGAACTGCGCTGAGAGGATCGGGGTGGTGTTGAGGGAGATCCCTGACTGGACATGTTGCGGGGCTTCTTCGGCTCATATGGTGGACGCGTATCTTGAGACCGCGCTTCCGGCTCGGGACCTTATAACGGCTGAGCGTATGGGCAATGATGTGGTTGCGCCATGCGCAGGCTGCCACGTTCGCATGCGAGCCGCGTCAAAGCATATACTAAAGGACGTTGAATTACAGAGGCAGTTTCCTTTCAAGGGTGAGATAGACGTTATATCCGGCATGGACATGTTTCATAAACCGGAACTTCTCAAGTTGATCAAGGACAAGAAGTCCAGACCTCTGGAAGGGTTGCGTGTTGTTCCTTATTACGGCTGCCTGGCTGTTCGTCCGGTAGAGGTGGTTGAGCCTGAGAATTCAGAGAATCCCACCCAGATGGATGACATTCTTTCAGCTCTTGGAGCTGAAGTGTTGAGTTGGCCTTACAAGACTGACTGCTGCGGTGGCTCATTGGCTCTGACCAAGACCGAGATGGTTGTGAAACTGTCTCGCAAGCTGATAGACATGGCTCTTATGGTGGACGCCGACGCAATGGTAACCATGTGCCCGATGTGCCAGGCCAACCTTGACACGAGACAGGCTGACATATCAAAAATCGCGGGCAAGGCGTACCAGATGCCCATCATTTATCTCACAGAGTTGATCGGTGTGGCTTTCAATGATCCCAAGGTAAAAAGCTGGTTCGAAAAACACATCGTCTCTCCAGTGCCGGCCCTGGCTAAACGCGGACTGGCGTGATTCCAATCTTTTCGTTCAGAGTCCATAGACTTTCTTGAGCTGATCCGGAAGCCTTCTCAGTGGGTTTGGGTCAGTTCACATAAGGTCTATTTAACTTGACGAAACAGCCAATAGTGTGATTAAATCCCTTATAGTTTGCAATTTTACCTGATTGAAGGGCCGTATGGTTAAAAGCCCGTTCAAAAAGGCTACTTTATTTATATTTCTAGTCCTTGCGGTGGTGGCTCTGGATTTGAGTCATTCCAAGGCTCAAGGTATGGATTTTGGTTTTGGTTCACTCCTTCCTTTAAAATCCATTGAATCGGTTCTTGGCCCACTATTGCCGGCTAATGGGATCGGGGAAACCTTCCGGAGCGAGTTCGGGATAGGTCTTTCCACTCCTATTTTTGATAAAATTAGACTTGACGGTGGGGGTGTATCCTACGATCTCCTGATTAACCAACCAAGTGAGGACGGCGGAACCCACGAGGACAAAATTAATAGACCTCGTTCCATTGACGGGGGCCCGGTTGTCTACGATTTCTTTGCCAAGTTTCGAGCTTGGCGTTTTGCCGCAAAGGCTGATTATCAGATATTTGAAGCACGCAGTCGCCGCGCCGATCGCGGAGGATTTTTCTTTAATTCTGTAGTCTTATCTGGTGACTCCGACATTATTCAGGGGCCTTGGTTTGCCGCCGGGGTCCGTGCCAAATTCTTTTTGAGCAATCCTTATTTCAAGTTTAACAGACTCACCGACAAAGTAAATGTGGACTTCGAGGCCTCTGCTCCATGGACTATCGGCCCTTACATTCGATATGTTCCACCTGAGATTCTAGGTTTCCCTGTGCATTTTGAGGCCTGGATTGATTTTCCTTTGAAGGGTTCGCCATATACGAGTTATGCGGCGGCTCTGGTTTTCAGGCCCCAGATTTACCGTTTTGATTTGTTTACACGCTTAAAGTTTGAACGCACGACATTCATAGTGAGCGGGACCGATAGCGCAACGAATACGTCCTGGGATCTTAATCTCCTCTGGAATCTGTACGGGGCTGAGTTCGGAATCTATTTCTAATCTTTTACAAGGATGTTCAGTTGCGGGGGAATGTTTTGATGTTCTGGTCGGCGGCGATCAGGACAAAGATTCGCTTCACCTTCT
>JAZDKD010000226.1:0-7239 GCA_043803345.1 Pseudomonadota bacterium | reverse complement strand
CCCCCAGTTGAAACATGAAGTGGAACAAATCCAGCGATTTTACGCCAAACCATACGGCTACCATGGATGACAATAACGCAAAGTATAGGTAGGCCCATCTTTTGGCCTCAGCCCCCCCCTGCCTTGCCCATTGATAAGCTCTGAAGGCCTGGACCAAAGCATACGGAGCAAGCGCCCTGGCCGTCAGCAACAATATCGACTCAAAAAACGACGACCCCGCAGTGAGTAATTCCCGGGAAATTATCATTAGCCCGAAACGGTCAAGATCTCCACGTAAAATCAACAATATAAAGGTCGCAGGAAATATAGAGACACAGAACACAAAAACCAGAATTTCCCTTAAAACTATCTTGATCATGAAGTTATTATAGCATCAGAACCGCTTGATTGAAAAACCCCTAAAAAAATAAACCTTTTTTTGTTGGAAGGACCGCCTGTTATAAGTTATACTTTAATATCACCGATTTTAATTGACCTCATTCGACAAAATCTGCATTTTCTTATTTGTCAAACTCTAGGAGGATTCTATGGATAAGATTTGGTTGAAATCGTATTCGCCGGAAGTGCCGCCAAAAATAGAAATTGAGAAGATTAACGCTCCGCAAGCTTTGGCCCGTACGGCCAAACGATTCCCGGACAATACTGCCCTGATATTTCAGGGAACCAAAATTAGTTTCAAAAAACTTGACGAAATGGTTTCCCGGTTTGCTGCCGCCCTGGTCGATCTGGGAATCAAACCAGGGGATACAGTAGCCACACTTCTTCCAAACATTGTTCAGATGGTAGTTGCGGTTTACGGGACTTTGAGAGCCGGCGCCGTTTGCGCTCTAAACAATCCACTCTATACCGATAGGGAACTGGAACATCAATATAACGATTCTAACGCAAAACTGCTGATATGTCTTGATCTTCTTGTGCCTCGAATGTCTGCGTTGAGGTCAAAGACAGAAATTACAAAAATTGTTTCATGTCATATTCGTGATTATCTGCCCTTCCCTCTCAAACAATTGTTCCCATTCGTCAGGAAAGGTATGCATCTGAAAACACCTGCGGGCAAGGACATTTATGAATTCACGGATCTCATCAAAAAATATGAACCGGTGCAGAATCCACACAAAGGAGATTGGCAAGACACAGCCCTTTTGTTGTATACAGGGGGCACGACAGGTGTTTCAAAGGGTGTTCAATTAACTCACTCGAACTTGTCTAGCAATGTACAACAGTGCAAGGCGTGGTTTTACGCTTTCACTGACGGAGCCGAAACTGTCGTTGGCTGTTTGCCCTTCTTTCATTCTTTCGGTCTGACAACGGCAATGAACATGGCGATTTATTATGGATACGCCAACATCCTTATCCCTAAGCCAGAGCCAAAGGCTATTCTGGAATCCATTCAAAAATTCAAGGCCACATACATCCCAGCTGTCCCTACTCTTTATAACGGGATGATCAACTTCCCCGACCTAAAGAAATACGACATTTCCACCATCCGTGGATGTTTTTCAGGTGGAGCGCCATTGCCACTTGAAACTATACGCAAGTTTGAAGAACTTACTGGAGCCCAGATATGCGAGGGGTATGGCTTAACCGAAACCACCCCCGTGGCCACTATTAACCCACTGGGGGGCAACAGGAAGCCAGGTTCAATCGGTCTCCCCATACCGAACACCGAGGCCAAGCTCGTTGACGTAGATGACTACTTCAAGGAAATAACTGCGGCGCAAGAACCCGGAGAACTCTGCATTAAGGGACCCCAGGTGATGAAAGGTTACAACAAAAGACCCGACGAAACGGAACTTACGCTTAGGGATGGTTGGCTTCTTACGGGCGACATCGCCGTGGTGGATGAAGAAGGGTATTTCAGCATCGTGGATAGAAAGAAGGACATGATCATATCCGGTGGTTTCAACATCTATCCCCGGGATGTTGACGAAGTGCTTTTCGCTCATCCTAAGATCCTGGAAGCGTGTGCGATTGGTGTCCCCGATCCGTATTCGGGGGAACGGGTTAAAGCCTATGTTGTCCTAAAACCGGGGGAAACATCCACACCAATTGAAATTATTGATTACTGCAAAGAAAACCTCGTTAAATACAAAGTGCCTAAACATGTCGAATTCGTTGCCGAACTGCCCAAGAGCGCTGTGGGCAAGATTTTGAGAAAAGAACTTAAAAAGATGGATCAGGAAAAATCAACGTCCAAAAAAGACTAGGTATAACAATCCCCAAGGTAAGTGGAACCGCTACCAATTTGGCTGATAACCAAAAATCTCAGGTTTCAATTTCTGGAAGGAATTTGTGAGTTACGTCATCCCGGAAATTCCTTCCAGATCCTCACACGACGGTAGCAAGCTCTAGGCCGCCCCGGCTATTAACGATTTATATCCCTTTTGATTTTCAAGGGCTTCTTTGAGGAAAAGGCCAGTATATGACCCGGGTGTTTCCGCTACCTTTTCCGGTGTTCCCTGGACTATGACCTCGCCTCCCTCATCCCCTCCCTCAGGTCCAAGGTCGACGATGTAGTCTGCGACCTTTATAACATCCATGTTATGTTCGATTACAAGAACCGTGTTACCAGCATCTACCAAACTTGTAAGGACATCCAACAATTTTTTCACGTCGGCAAAATGAAGTCCCGTTGTAGGTTCGTCCAAAATATATAGAGTCTTACCTGTGCTTCTACGAGAGAGTTCTTTTGATAGTTTGATCCTTTGCGCCTCACCGCCTGAGAGCGTGGTGGCCGGTTGGCCAAGCTTGATATAGCCGAGTCCGACTTCCTGCAATGTCCTAAGCTTGTTGTAAACGGAAGGTATGTTCTCCATGAACTCTACGGCCTGATTAACAGTCATGTCCAAAACGTCGGTTATGTTTTTGCCCTTGAATTTGATTTCCAGTGTTTCCCGATTGTATCTTTTTCCGCCACATACGTCACACTTGACATAAACATCGGGAAGAAAGTGCATTTCAATCTTTATCACTCCGTCACCATGACACGCTTCACACCTTCCGCCCTTGACATTAAAACTGTAACGTCCTGGTTTATAACCTCGCATCTTGGATTCAGGCAGGGTTGCGAACAGTTCCCGGATGTAACCGAACACCCCTGTATAGGTGGCGGGATTGGAACGGGGAGTCCGCCCGATAGGGCTTTGGTCTATTTCAATGACCTTGTCAACCTGCCACATTCCCTCTATCTTGTCGACAAAATCGAGTTTTTCAAGATTCCGCTGAGTTTTGACTTGCAGGGCTCTTCTTAGAACTTCAATTACGAGGGTGCTCTTTCCGGAACCGGATACACCCGTCACGCAAGTGAACAATCGTAATGGAATCGTCACGTCTATGTTCTTGAGATTGTTTGCCCTAGCTCCTCGGATTATGATCTTTTCCTTGTTAGGTTTCCGGCGTTTGCCTGGAATCGGAATAATCTCAGTTCCTGAAAGGTACTTGCCTGTTATCGATTGTTGACATCCGAGCAATTCCGAGGGGGAGCCTGAAAAAACAACCTCACCGCCAAGCCTTCCTGCTCCCGGTCCCATATCAATTACGAAATCAGAGTGAGTTATCGTCTCTGCGTCGTGTTCAACAACAATGACTGTGTTCCCTTGGTCTCTTAGGTCTGTCAAGGTTGACAGAAGCCTCTGGTTATCTCTCTGGTGAAGTCCAATACTTGGTTCATCCAAAATGTAAAGAACGCCAACGAGAGACGATCCCACCTGAGTAGCAAGTTTGATCCTCTGCGATTCACCTCCCGAGAGCGAAGCTGCGCGCCTGTCCAGCGTTAGGTAACCCAAACCAACCTTTTCGAGAAAACCAAGTCTAGCGCGTATTTCCTTGATTACCCTCCTGGCAATCTCGATACTCCTGGGGCTAAGGATCAGGCTCTCCATAAATTTGGCGGCCTGACGAACAGACATGGAGGTCAGTTCGTGTATAGGCATCCCCCCGATTAGAACGCTTCTGGCCTCTCTTTTAAGCCGCGCTCCCTGACAAGACGGGCAAGGTATCTCACTAAGAAATGCGCCAAATTCTTCAACTGCGTCTTCACTCTGGGTTTCCAGTTGGCGTCTTTCCATATTGGGGATAACACCCTCGAACGGCTTTCGAAAATAATGTTTTCTGCCATCTCTCTCATAATTGAACTCAATTTCCTCTTGACCTGAGCCATAGAGGACCATGTTCTGAACTTTGGCCGGCAATTTCCTGAAAGGTAGACTCAAATCAAATGAATAATGATTGGCTAGAGAAGTTAGTGTCTGTTTGAGAAATATGGAGTTTGTCTTTTTCCATGGAGCTATGGCGCCATCGAGTAGAGAAAGCTCTGGGTCCGGAACAACCAGGTCAGAATCAAATCGTCTTTTCACTCCAAGTCCCCCGCAAACCTCGCAAGCGCCGTAAGGATTATTGAATGAAAACAGCCGTGGGGACAACTCGCCTATCGAAACCCCATGTTCTGGACAAGAGAGGTTTTCGCTAAAAAGATGTGTCTTGCCATCCTGATCCTCCACAACAACGACACCCTGCCCTAGATGAGCGGCTATCTCAAGAGAATCAGCCAGCCTTCTTTCCACGCCATTTTTTATTAAAAGTCGGTCTACAACCACATCGATGTCATGTTTTTTGTTTTTTTCCAAACGAATCTCGGTGGACAAATCTACCAAAACCCCGTCAATCTTTGCCCTGATAAAACCCTCGCGGAGAAGCCTTGTAAGCTCCGAGCGATATTCACCTTTCCTACCCTTAATTATAGGACCGAGGACATGTATTCTTGAGTTTTCGGGAAAAGCCATGATCTGATCGACCATTTGTTGAATCGTCATTGAACTTATTGGTTTTCCGCATTCCCAGCAATGGGGAATACCAACGCGGGCATAGAGTAGCCTTAGATAGTCATATATCTCGGTGACTGTTCCTACGGTAGACCGCGGATTTTTCGAGGTGGTTTTCTGTTCTATGCTTATGGCGGGCGATAGGCCCTCTATAAGGTCCACATCGGGTTTATCCATCATCTCCAGGAATTGCCTGGCGTATGCTGAGAGTGATTCGACATATCGTCTTTGACCCTCAGCGTAAATTGTGTCAAAGGCAAGAGTCGACTTTCCAGAACCCGACAGACCGGTTATTACAACCAATTTGTCCCTGGGGATTTCAAGATCAATATTTTTTAAGTTGTGTTCACGCGCGCCGCGAATAACTATTTTTTGTGATGACATAAAAACATTCAGACCTTTCAAAGCTATTAAATAGATAATTCAATCACGTTACTGTAATTATTAGATTAAAATAATATAACAAAAATGAAATCAAAACCTATACCGCGTTTTAAGCCAAGTCTATGTAATTCTATTGGTATTTATAAATACATCACTAGCTTTCTTCTATTTAGTCAATAAAAAAATAAAAAAATATAAACTATTTTTTGACTACCGAAACATCCCGTGCTATCTCCGCAGTATTTTCTGGGAGGCGCAATATCGGACGCCTTTCGGGTTTTATTTTTTCAGTAGGAGGTATGGATATGTTGTTCTCTTATTCCGATGCCGCAATTGGAGTTCCCGAACCTCCCGGCGACTTCGAGAGCAATTACCGTCAACTAAAAAAAACCATTAACACCGCCATTAAAAATGGCATCGCCTTAGATCAGCTAAACCTCATTCCTAGAAACACTACCGAAAAACCTCCTGAAAATCTCTCCAGAGAAGATCTACTACGACTCTTGAAGCTGATCCGGCGCATCAAATCAAGATGTGAATCATTACTCGAACCACCGGTGCCGCCAGAACTCGAACGAGACATCCTCGCAAAAAGCCCGGAAGACCGTCTTCCCTGGGAAACCGAGGCGCTCGAAAAAATTGAGGCGTGGAAAAAGGCGCTAAAGACAGTACGAACGGAAGTCCGTATTGAACTGAATCAGCATCTGAAATCGGAATTTTTTCGTGAGAAGCGACGCTAAATCTTAAGTTATTGCTTTCCTTTCTCTGATTCGATCCCATTCAGCGGACGGCGTTTGGCTCCTATGCCAGCGCCGGATCTCGCTTGTGAATTTTCCCGGAATCAGCAGGGTTTCTGATCAAAAAAGGTCCCCTTGACTTCATTATTCGGGGTACGAATCAAAAAGTTTTCCCCATTTTGAAATCTTTTTGAATTGCTCGATTTGCGGTCGTGCCTTAACGGGCCAGTATACATAATCATGGTAAAAGAATGACCCAAAAACAAAAAGATAAACGAGCGGAGTTCTGAAAAACAACTTCTGAATCGGCTTCAACGGTCCGAACCATATAAATTTTCCTACAGCGGAAGCCGCATTGTTTCCAACCGTAAAACCCCAATTCTCTTTTGAAATGTCTTCTCCGATTATTTCTATTTCATCGATTTTCCCGACGCCTAGATTGGATTCATGGGCTATTCGGATGAAGTCCAGGCTCATAGGATCAAATCCCATAAGCTTTGACGCCACGGCGTCAATGGCCGTGCTGTCGCCGGAAGCAAGCATCAAGTCCTTCTCAACGGGTTTCATGGTTCTGGGGCCAGGTCCGTTGCCTGCAACGGTCCCATCCATCACCGTGAATATCCCAGAATGAATCTCCTTTTGTATGTCAAGAAGGTCGTTCAAGGTTTCATGAATTACTGAGTGAGTATAATGTCTTTTTGTGTTTAGCAAGCCACCGAACGCATTTTTCATTGCGCCTGTTGTTCCTGTATATATGTGACATTTCACTGTGGGCAGATGAATGATATTCTTCCCCAGGAAATATTCAGGTATGCTTATGCCTTCAGGAAAAATGTCATCCAAAACTCTCATCTTTGCCTTGGGTTTATACTTGACCCATCTGATGTCGGATTTCCGAAAATTATAAAGTACCGGTATCTTGTATTTCTCGAATATCGGTACATATTTGTTTAGTTTTTCTCCCTTAAACGCGTCCGTGACCACTGTTTCATTCTGAACACATACGATGTCGTTATATCCCGACTCCCTCAGCGCGATGATAACCCCTTCGAGTTGCCACGGAGTGGTATTGGCGCTCAGAAAGGGGAAATGCCACGATATGTTGTCCTTCAGAATCACGGTTCGGGAGGGATCCAGAAACTCCGTGAAACGCGCCCTCTCCATAGTTGTCGTTATGTCCCGAAGCACGGTTTCAGGTTCCGTCCTTGTTACTGACACAATTGCTTGATTGGTCATCTGTACCTTCTGATCATTAGATTACCTTGTTCTGTAACCACTATTGCCCACAAAAACAAGCC